>QMRH01000020.1 GCA_003650675.1 Thermoprotei archaeon
GGTGTTCATAGAATAGCTTTTACTAAAAACTTATTTTATCATCATCATATAAGTAAGTATGGCTGAAATAAACTTTAGATTTTATCGTGAAGGCGACGAAAAAGGTATTGTGGATGCCATAAACTCGTCCTTTAAATCTTTTAGAGAATGGGGGTTGAAGCCCGAGACCTGGCTGAACTACGAGCAAGATGACTATGCTTTTAAACGGAACATGGCTCTAGTGGCTGAGTTAAATGGGAGAATTGTTGGCCACCTACATTTAATCCTTAGGAGACTGAAGATGGGAGAAAAAGTTTTCATTAAAACTGGTGGAATAGCAAATGTAACTACACATCCAGACTATAGAGGCAGAGGTATAGCCACAAGTTTAATGAAAAAGGCCCTGGATTTCTGTAAGAAAAATAATATACCTTTATCTGGCTTGTTTACAGGGTATCCAGGGACAGCCCATAGGATTTACAGGCGTGTAGGTTACGCCAATACGTTCTTCACCTATACTTTAGTATCCGAGATAGAGGAGATCTTAGAGGATGTGGAGAAACATGCGCCTAGCCCTACACTTGAAGTAAAAGAGATCTCCATAGATGATCTAGATACTATTGCAAGGCTATATGAGCTGGCACATGAAAGATATTTAGGAGTCGCATGGAGACCGCCAGAATATTGGATGAGGAAAGTGCTTGGAGAAGATAAAGGCTATTACCAAAGCTTTTTCTACGATAAAGCAGACAGGTTTCTACGGCTTAAAGCTTTAAGAAAGGGCAGTCCTGTAGGCTATCTCATCGGCTTTATACCGAAGGATTCCCAGAGCACGTTTCTTCCAAAGGATTCGGGGATCATCTTGGAGCTAGTGTCCCTACATCCAGCAGCCGCATGGAGTCTCTTGACAGAGGCCGTAAAAGAGTTTAACAAAGAGGGACTTCGAGTTATACGAGCTAACATACCGTTGGAAGAAGAGTATGCTGATGTTCTAAAGGGTTTACAAATATTCAGATGTGGAGGTATATTCATGGAGGCTGTTCCACGTATAGATCTACTCTTTAAAGAACTCGAAGGCGAGTTTTCTTCAAGAATAGAGGAGGCGGGATTAAACATGGATCAAAAAATTCTTCTAAGAACAAGAGGAGGAAGATGCCTGTTTAAAGTTAAGGGAAATATGGTTGAAGTCGAGGAAAAGGATTCACCTGACATAGTAATCGATGTGAAGTGGGATGAATTTACGAGGATGATCTACGGTATTGAGGGCTTCTGGGATCTATATATTGAGGGAAATGCCATCGTTTCGGGGAAATTCTCACGTGAATCGCTGAAATTATTGTCAGCAATGTTTCCTCCAATGAAATTCCATATATGGAGCATCGACCATTGGTAACAGGGCCAAGTTCTTTACGAATATGATGCCAGAAAGCCCCCTGCTTTGGTGGGGGGGGTGAATGGCGTCGATGGGGTTAAATAGAGGAGTGTCAGCGGTATCCTAGGGGGATGGGCATCCTCCGCAATGGAGACATGTCCATCGGGCTGGCGGCACAGCCACTGCTTCAATGAACCCCCACAAGAAGCAAGAATCCCCCCACTAAAAGGGGTCAAGAGATTAGATGTCCCAGCTTCAAACTACTTGGCTGGATTTAAGTTTAGTCGACACCAGTTTTTTAGCGTACTCAGCTAGTTTTCGGCAACCTTCCTCTGTGTTACTTTCAACGGTCACCCTGATTAGGGGCTGAGTGTTCGATGCACGGATGAGAATCCATCCCTCATCCATATCAATTTTAACTCCATCCAACTTAGATACTGGTAAATTCTTCTCCAACTCTCTTCCTATATCTTCCACTATTTTGAATTTATGTGCGTCAGGACATTCAAGTGAAAACGTTTGGTTATGGAACCTTGGTAGCTTGTCGAAGAACTCTGAAAGCGGTATTGAAAGTCTACTTCTAATTTCAATGAGCTTCGCTGCTATCAGTATAGCGTCATCGAAGAGCCTTAAACTTGGAATGGTTATATGGCCTGACCTCTCGAAGCCGATTAAAGCATCCGTTTTCTTAATGGCTTCTATGACATGAGCGTGTCCTACCGGAACACGAACAACCTTTAGCCCTTCTTCTTCTGCAACCAGTTCTATGAGTCTAGATGAATCTATACTGGCGACTATAGTCTTACTTTTACTGTCTTTCAGAAATTTTACCAACAGTGCAGCTGTCATCTCTGGGCTTGCAACCCGACCCTTCTCATCCACTAAAATCACTCGATCTCCGTCGCCATCGAAAGCTAAACCCATATCGAAATTCCCTTGTCTAACGGTTTGCATTAAAACTGTTAGATTCTTGAGTTTAGGTTCAGGTACGCCGCATGGAAAGAATCCATCAGGCTTCTCATTTAAAATACGATAACTGCAGTTTAATTGATCTAGAACCCCTCTCCATATAGCACCTGTACTTCCATTCATACAGTCGGCAGCCAAGCTAACTTCCTTTTCTAGATTTACTTTGGAGAGAATAAATTCGATATAGTTAGCTCGAAGATCTACTCTATATGCTCTAGCAGCATCCCTCCATGAAACCCTCTTAAAGCTTTTTTCAAGAAAAACATTTCTTATTTTTTCATCCAAAAACCTGCAATACTGACCTTTCTTACCTAGAAACTTCAAGCCTGTATATTCTGGAGGGTTGTGGGACGCGCCCACCATGACGCCAATGTCTGTTTTTAAATGCTCAACGGCGTAACTTAATAATCCTATAGGACATATACCTAGAATATTTACTTCGTCTCCCTCCTCGAGAACGCCACTTGTGAAAGCATGGAGACAGGCTTCTCCATGGATCCTTGCGTCTCGAGCTATAATTACAGGTCCATCCACCACAGTGCCAACAGCTTTACCAAAATCAAGGAAATCCCTTAACCCTATTTCAGACCCGAAAACACCTCTTATATCATATGCCCTCATGAAAGATGGAATACCCTTATACATACTATCAGAAAACAAAATACTTGTGTATAAATATTAACTTAACGTGACGCCCTCCGCACATGCTTCAGCAGAGAGAATGTTGGTTAGATCTCCTTAACCGCCTTCTTAACTTCACGTTTTAATGAGATCACGGTACCTTAGAACACTTACTTTATACCTTCCCTCTACAATCTTTTTCCTCTTATGTGTAATTGTATCCTCAGTCACTAAGTCTTCTTTCAAGACTATAGCGGTCGCTATTATTACACAGTCTATATAATCTGGGATGTATTCCCCGAGTTCATGGCTTACTCTAACTACCTCGGGCTTATAGAAAGAAACTACATTAAAAGCCCTCATAATAAACTCGATAGCTTTAATCACGGTTGAAACTGGCACTTTTAGCTTGGCTATCTTAGCTTGAAGCTCAAGCACGAAGATAAGGCTTATCGAGATGTCCTCCAGCTTCATGTTCGCCTTGCCATTTAAAATAGCTCCTAGAAGGTTGGTGTCGATAGCTATTCCGGCAAGAGGTAACAGGTAGGTAGAATCTAATATCAAGTTTCAAGCCTCTTGGAAAGTTCTCTACGAAACTCCTCGAACTCCCTTGCAGTTGTACGAGCGACTTTCTCCGAGCTTAGGAGTCCCCTAAGCTCCCTTTTTATGCTCTCTAAGAGCCATTGGTAGTAATAATCCTAAAGCATAAGATATGAAGCTTATTATAGAGACTAGTAAGACTCCTTCAATAGCTGAAGTAAATACCATGAGCAAGAATACTGGAAGTGCACAGGAGAGACATCAACGAGAAGACAGCTCCATATATTATAGAAATAAGGAAGAAGCCATGCTTTATCTCGCCCGGCAACTGTAATGGTATTCTCATGTAAGTTGCTTCAGGAATCCCGCGTAGTAGAGGATGTTTTCAAAACAAGGGTTGACGTGAGTCCTATGGCCAGTAAAACTAGGCTTGCACTTAACCCGGCGATAAGCACGTCTAGAATTATGAATAGATATGATGCTGTTTTCATCAACGTCTTCACGGGTCCTCCCTACTGCTTTTCTCGTAAAATTCTCCTAGTATTTTTTCATATTCGGTATCCTCTTTTATAGCTTTAATGGTGGAAGCTATTTCATGGATCCAGGCTTCAAGGATCCTGCGTCCCTTTTCCCGAGTAGCCTTTAAGGGGTTTCCCACGTAGCCCATGATAGCGTATCTTTGCCAGTCCACCAACGTCTCCAGGTAATCTACTATTCTCCTTTTACCCACCTTAGCCTCTCCCTTAACTCGTTCTAACTTAACTAAATGAGGAGCTAGATGAAGAACAAGGCTTGTCTCTATTTCGCAGGCATGTTCATATACTTTGGTCTCCTTAACCTCTTC
This sequence comes from Thermoprotei archaeon, assembly GCA_003650675.1. Taxonomy (GTDB): domain Archaea; phylum Thermoproteota; class Thermoprotei; order Thermofilales; family B20-G17; genus B67-G16. The sequence continues at coordinate 4,326 of QMRH01000020.1, forward strand.
TATGATTTTTCTTACAGGGGCCAAAGTGTCTGGTATAAGGTACACCTGCGCCCTACATCCCTTTTCTAGAAGACGACGTGCAAGCAGCTTTAGAATCCTTTTGTTACCTCCATGACCATTTAGAATCAGAATCTTCTTGAAACCTTGTCTCGAGAGTTCAGTTATAATGTCTTCAAGCATCATTAGAATAGTGTCTGAGTTTAATGAAATGGTTCCAGGAAAATGCCTGTTTTCAGGCACATATGCGTAGTAAATAGGTGGTAAAACTAAGGCGTTTTCCAGTTCAGCGGCTTTCAACGCTACATGGTAGATGACCATTGTATCGGTTCCTAAGGGAAGATGGGGGCCGTGAACCTCAATGCTTCCTACAGGTAAAATTACAACCGTATTGTCTTTATCTATCTTCTCGATGTCGCTTGAAGTTAACTCCTCCCATTTCATCAAAAACTACCAGTTGAAATATATCTTAGTAGTGATAAATCTTTAGCTGCTCGTTGCCGTAAAATATGTTAGTCTACATCCTTCGATAGCAGATGTTTTCCGAGTTCCTAGTGAAACTATCATAATTGGTAAGTAAAGATGAAAGCGAACGTAACTATGTTCGCTTGTCTGGTTTTAAAGGGCAATAATGTAAAGAAAAGATAACTTATATTTTTATTTTTATACTTACTAATGGCCTTTTCTATTTAAATAGTTTCACACTTATCTGAACATCTTTCTTAAGACTCTTCACTAAAAACACAATGTATGAGGAGAAGGTCATTGGGGATGATGAACAACGTGACAGAACCCTCCGCGCCAAGCGGGATGGCTGGCTATACGCTGACCCCCTCAAAAATTTCTATACCTCTACGCTTATATGTCTTGCCGACTATACAACGAGTTGGTTATATAATAAACATAAGTTGACCCCTACCTATTTGTTTAAGCATTTTCATGAAACTTTTTTGAGCTCCCTGAGCTCTTCTCTTCCGCTGGATTGTTGGGGAAGGGTTGAAAGTTAATTATTGTTGGTGTCATTAAGAGTTGTTTAAATTCCTGTATTAATGCTGCCCGTACTATGCTTCGAAGCTGTTCCACGAACATTGGTTTTTTGGGCATTACCTGGAGCTCATATACTACACCGTAGTTGCTTAAATCATATATGAGGAGCTTGTAGTCTATGATGCGTTTAACACCGCTCATTGCATTATCCACCCTTTTCTTCACCTCCTCGATCGACATACTGTAGGGTAGAGAAAACTTGACTTCAACGTACCTGTATCCGGTTTTCGAGAATGCCTTGCATAGTTTGTTCGTCACTACAAGCATGTTAGGTATGTAGACGATGTTACCGAACCTGTCTTCACATTCAAGAGCATACCAGCCTCTCTCCCTAACCCTAAACATCTCTCCTTGAAATACTATGAAGTCTCCCTCCTCAGCGATATCCTCTAACCTGAATATTATTCCGGCAACGTAGTTGGCGAGGATGTTTCCAACTTGAATTGCTATTATAAAGGTCACGAAAAGAGATAGGAGGTTGCCTGCAATACCTGATAAAAGGCTTTCTATCTTCCCAACAGCCTCAAACTTTACTGCAAGAGTATTTACTGTAACCGTTATTGCAACCAACAAGCTTACCACGCTAACTACTATTTCAACCATGTAACGTATTCTGGAGATGCGAGGATATCTTGCTAGTATATCTCTCGTCATCATGCTGGTGAGCTTATATGAATAGTATGCTGTTAGAAAGACTGAAAAAATGTAGAAGACGCCATCTATGTATACCTTGAATTCCCCTATATCCAGCCCTAAGGGGGATAAAATACGGTCGTTGAGAAACGTTATGGGATTGAAGTAGAAGAAGACTAGGATCCCTATGGAGGTTAGTAGGCGCCCTAGAATAGCTTTATACCTGCCCTTGCCCCCCTCTTTCTCCTCCACATCATTGTTTCGTATTATCGCTAACATCCTATCCATTAATATGGAAGACCATTTTTAAGCAAAACTATTAAAAGAAAAAGCATATTCCTCAGGAAATCTCCATCTATATAAATTATTTAATCTATCTTAAGAGCGTGCCGCGGGTTTCAGGGAAGAACCATATTATAGCGGAAATTAAAAAAGAGCAGACGGCGGCAAGCGAGAGGGCTATCTCCCATCCATAGTAAAGTGACACCCATGCTACAATTGTGGGACTCACAAAGTTTATGGCTCTCCCAGTGTTGAATATGAACCCTAAAGCCGTCCCCCTAATATGTGTTGGAAATATCTCGCTTAGAAGGGCTCCGAATCCGCCCCAGAATCCAGTGAAGAATCCTGAGAGAAAACCAATGTACAGTAGATGTTCCTTTCTAATGAAGGGTGAAACATAGAGCAGGATCATAGAGGCCTCCATAGCGGTGAAAACACTCCATGAAAACCTTCTTCCAATATGGTCTTGTAGTATACCGTAGGAAATATAGCCTATCCAGGCTCCAACCTGGGATGTTACAAGCCATTCAGCGCTTTTCACTATGCTTAATCCATGGATTTCATAAAGGTATGTGGGGAGCCACGTCCAAAACATCCAGTAACTAAACATTGCCAGCACGTTCATCGTCAACGCCACTAAAGTTTTTCCTCTAAGCGATGTAGAGAATAGCTCAACTATTCTTCCATGGGCTATACCCTTCTCTTTGCTTTCACGCCAGATGCGGGACTCCTCGAGACCTAGAAATAAAGGTGCCATTATAGGGGCTGTTAATGCAACGGAGAAGAAACACATACGCCATCCAATGATCGGATAGAGGTATATCACCATGAAGATTGCTGATAAAACTCCTATTGGCCACCCTGACTGCGCTAAACTAACGGCTTTGCCTCTATGCTTTGGGTTGGAGGTCTCGCTTACCAAGGCCATTCCCGTTGACCATTCAAAACTAAGCCCCAACCCCACTATAATACGCGCTAAACCAGCGGTATATATGTCGCGGGAGAAGGCTAGAGTTAGGGTTCCGATGGAGTATATTAGTAGCGATAAAAATAGTGTTTTTCGTCGTCCAATCCTGTCGGCAATTATGCCAGCAAATATCCCCCCTATGACTGTACCTAGAAGACCCATTGAGATAAGCAGGCTGAAGTCTATTCTAGAAAGATAAAGTTCATCCATTATGGGGATAGAAAGCAATGGAAAGAGCATGAAATCCAGGGCTTCAAAAGCCCAGCCCAACATGACTACTATAGCTGTCTTAAAACCCCTCCAGTCTAACCCCCTTAAGCCCCTCATACCCGTAAAATTTTCAGTTAAATATAATAAGATGCTGGACTCCTACTTTGTTATATTAAAAGTTTTCCTGTACGAGTGCTAAAAATCCATTTATTATTTCTATGAAAATTTCTATGAAAACTTTAATTTAAATAGCGGTTTATTGTCTTTTTAAATCCCGCTATACCGAGGGTTAGTATTTTAACGGTATATGGGCTTTCGCTAATTTCTGTTCTATAGTGGTTATCGCCATGCTACTAAAGCTTATTTTATCAATTACATTTAGTTAAATGATGATACATGAAGCCGTTAGATGTAGTAGGTTTGGGAGAGGTATGTATAGACTGGACTATTTATGTCGAAAAATTTCCAGAGATCGACGAAAAGATTTTCGTAAAGGAATATGGTAAATTTGTTGGAGGAGTGACCGCAAATTTTTTGGTAGCTTTCTCTAGATTGGGTGGACGAGCAGGGTTTCTAGGGGGAGTAGGCGAAGACGAAAACGGTAGACTGGTCTTCGAGGCTTTAAATAAAGAGAAAATCGATTTAAAGCATCTTAAGGTGTGGAAGGGAAGAAGAACCGCCTTAAACGTAGTGATAGTTGACGGAAAGGGAAGGAAATGCATATATCAGGATCCATTTCTAATGTACAATGTTCCCGATCCGGAAGACGTAACCGAAGAGTATCTTTCAAAAGCCCTTCATGTACATACTACTGCTATTAAAGTAGAAAGCGCTGTAAAAGCGTTTAAGGTTGCATATAAACTCGGGTTAACGACATCGCTGGATCTAGAAAAACATGTAGCCGATTACGGTTTAGAGCCGCTAAAAAATGTTTTAAAATATACTACAATACTCATGCCAAATAAACTAGGTATTAGAGCCCTCACAGGGGAGAGAGATCTCGTCAAGGCTGCCAGAAAAATAATGAAATATGGTCCAGAAGTAGTGGTTATAACACGGGGGGATAAAGGGAGTATTGTGGTGACAGGTTCCGGTACAACTTCAGTACCAGCCTTCAAGGTAAGAGTAGTGGACACCACGGGTGCCGGAGATACATTCAACGCCGCTTTCATTTACGCGATCACAGTGAAAAAATGGGATTACGAGAAGTCAATGATCTTTGCAAACGCGGCGGCTGCTCTAAAGTGTACTAGACCAGGGGCACAGAGTTCGCCTACAATAGAGGAGGTACGCGAGTTTCTCCGTTCAAGAAAAATCAGTATCCTTTAAGACCTTATTTAATTATAATATCCATATCCAAATGTTATCCATAGGTTATATCTAATACTCCAAGGAAAGACTTTCCCATCATCTATTTTTTATTTCTGATATGGCCATATTCGTTAAAGGTAGAAATCTTCCAGAAGCTTGGGAGAAGAGTATAATTGAGCTCTGGAGAAAGGGAATAGACATAGAAACCGAATATGGAGATTTTTCAAGGGATACCGCGGCAGTAATCCTTGTAGAAAAACCTTTTCTTGAACCCAGAGTACACTTAAAGGGGATAGTAGCCGGTAGTCTAAAGGGATTACTGGACTATGTGGATGAGGTGGTTAATGGGGTTAACGACTGGAGGGTGGGAAAGGACTGGCATTACACGTACCATGAAAGGTTATTTAAATACAGTATACCCTTCGGCCACGTGATAGACCAGATCGAAGCAGTAATCACAAAACTTAAGGAGAGACCTTATACTAGGAGAGCACAGGCCATAACCTGGCAACCCTGGAAGGATCTGAAGTCGGATTCTCCTCCCTGCCTACAGAGACTATGGTTCCGTGTGGTTGATGAGAGGCTTGTAATGCACGCCCATATGAGAAGTAACGATGCCTTCAAGGCGGCCTTCATGAACATGTATGCTTTCACAATGCTCCAGAAGAAGATGGCGGAAAAAATGGGCATCAAAACGGGATACTACCTTCATGTAGCTGACAGCTACCATGTGTACGCTAAAGACTGGAAGTGGGTTGAGAAGTTCGTGAAGCAGATCGAGACTGGAATGAGTAAAAGATATTGGATGTCGACACAAGATTATCTCAGGAGAATCTAGCTTTACTGATAATTTTCAATAATATAGTGTATTTATCTCATAAAGTTAATTTAAGGTAAGTCGTCTATATTATAGCCTAATTAAAGGTGTCGTCTCTCGATACGAAAAATTTCGTAAATCGGAAACGCAAGCTCGATATATTAGAGAAAAGAAGCACCCTATGAAACGCTATGTCGTGAATTTTCCAATTGCATTGAATTTTTCTTTGGGTTGCCAATAGCAGGAGATATCGTTAACGTCATTGAAGGATTATCCCGTTTAGTGGAAAGAAAAATCCTTATCATAATTGATGAATTTCAGTTTATAGCGGAATCTGATCCAAGTTTTGTCTCTAGGCTGCAGAGGCTAATTGACCAGAAGCTTGTTTCAAGGAATATTATGCTTGTTCTCTGTGGCTCAGCTGTTTCCTTCTTCGAGAAAAACCTTTAGGATATAAAAGCCCGTTATTCGGTAGAAGAGAAGCCTCATTGAAACTCAGACCACTACACTTCACTGAGATAAGCGGCTTCTTTCCCGGATATAATCTCGAAGAGCTATTAAAAATATACGGGTTTGTTGAGCAGAAACATTAAACTGTGGTGTTTTGTATATTTTTGTGTCGTTATGTTTTAAGCTGAAATACTTGTAATGTGGTATCTGACTGTTTTCATGGGTATGCGGGTGATGGAAGCCCCGTGGGGTATAACTTAGATGGGAGCCCCATGCCATCGGGCTCGACAGCCGCCCACAACCCCATAACCCTAACAAAAGGGTTATAGGCGAGACGGAACCCGTGAAACCACACCACAATGAAAAATATATAAAGTGATACGGATAGAGGAAACGGGAACGCCAGCATATCTCGAAAAATGGATCCTAACGCTGGTCCCGAAGAAAACACGAAGTCTATTTTAGAGCCTGGAACGTACCTTTATGACAAAGCCATTAACTTTCTTAGGCAGGAAGTAAAAGAGCCTCAAATGTATCTAAGTATACTAGCCGCCGTAGCTGAAGGCAGACAGAGGTCCAGTGAGGTTGCTTCAATGGCTAAGATAGATCCTAGAGGTCTCACCAAATACATTGTTGTACTGGAGGAGCTGGATATACTTGAAAGGGGTTAAACCATTAGGTTACAGGAGGCCTGTAATCCTAGATTTCAAGGACCATTACTTTAGATTCTGGTTCACCTACAACTATAAGTTGAGATCACTGCTGGAAGCAGGGATGATGGAAGAGGCCTATGAAGATGTTCTTAGAACCATTACCAGTAAGACCTATGGAAGTTGGCAAATGGTGGTATAAGGACCTTGAGGTGGATGCTGTTGTAAGAGACCCTGGCTTAGCCACGGTTTTCGTAGAAGTGAAGTGGAGTAGTATGTGACCACAAGAAGCTAAAATAATTCTAGCTGACTTGAAAAAGAAGGCATCTAAAACCAGTTTAAGTTCACCTAGAAATTACTACATACTAGTATGTAGAGAACTTATTGGAGGAGAACTGGTGGAGATAGCAGAACATGAAATTATAATGGACTTAAGATAGCTGGAAAACGTTTTACTCTAAGCAAAGTATATGAAATTATTTCTCAATAAGTGTTTCTATAAACGTCTAGCATTAGATCTGAAAAACTATATATTAGAGTTAAAGGGGGTTCACTCAAATGCGCGCCGAGAAAGTTAGGGAAGAATTCCCCGTATTGAGGAAATGGATTTACCTTAATACAGCCTCTCAAGGCTTGATCCCAAAGAGAACGTTTAAGAAACTTTTAGAGCCCATTTCTGTACAAGAGAAAGGAGAACTACTCGATATCCATCTGGAAGAAAAAATCCCTATGGATGCTCGGAGGCAGGTAGCTAAGCTGATAGGTGCACACCCCGATGAAATAGCTTTAATGACCTCTACCACTCCCGGCCTTAAAGTAGCGTTACTTATGATCAACCTTACAGAAAAAGACGAGATCCTGAGTTTTGATTTAGAGTTCCCTGGGGTATCCTCCGTCATAGAATCTTATGCTCGGTTCAAGGGATGTAAAGTAAAGGTCGTGAAGCATAGAAATGGTTTTTATCTCCCAGAAGACTTAGAGAAGAAGATTTCGGAGAGAACTAAAGTTATTGTCTCTAGTAGCGTCCAGTGGGTTAATGGGTTGAAAATGGATCTCAAGTTCCTCAGGGAGATAGCTGATAAATGTGGGGCATATTTGATCCTAGATTCAATACAACATGTAGGTAGTATATATTTTAACGTCAATGACGTGAAGCCTGATTTTGTGGCCGTGGGTGGTGAAAAATGGCTACTATCACCATGGATTGGCGTGGGATTCCTCTATGTTAGTCGAAGTATTCTGAATGAACTGGATTTCCCCTGTTATGGGTTAATCAATAGAGATAGACCGCCCGAAGGCTGGGAGAAATATTGGCCGAAGATCGATAAGGAACCCTGGAAGCTTTCCAGTCCCTGCAGTAAAGCTAGTAAGCTTGAATGGGGAGGAACGCCGCCAATCGCTCCCATATCGGCTTTCGCTGAATCAGTTAGGTTACTGAACGAAATAGGCATCGAAAAAATACATTGCCATAATCTGAAACTGAAAGAAAAACTTGTGGAAGAGCTTGTCGAGTACGGGGCTACAATAGTTTCATACACCGAGGATAAGGATTCATGGTCCAGTATAACTACGTTTAGATTTCACAGGGATTTTGAGAAAGATCTTATTATTGCAAGAAAGCTTCGGGAAAAAGGTATAGTCGTTTCTGTTCGTGGATGTTCAAATATAGGTGGGATAAGGGTATCACCACACTTCTACAACACAGAGGAGGATATTGAAAAACTGGTAGAGGGGTTGAGAAAACTCCGACCTTAGCTTATATTAGTATTTTCCATTAAGGGCCTATTATTATTGTCTAGAGGAAAATAAACTGGCTAAATATTTCGGAGATAAATGTTGTTTCAAAGTGTTTCATGGTGTTCCTTATAGCCATCTTCGGAAAAAATATTGTTGGTGAAAGGGCATGCTGAAGAAAAGTATTGCAATAATTTTAGCATCTATTTTTCTGCTATCTCTATTCGTCCCCCAACTTGTTTTAAGGGCACAGCCAAGCATAAAGATAACTGTTACTCCCCGCGAAGTGTTTGCAGGAGACCAGGTAGATGTAGTTGTAATCCTTCTTAATTCAAGCACCGGCAACCCGCTGCCTGAAACAAAAGTTAACGTTATGATAAGGAACCCCGAGGGACTGGTTGTAGTTAAATTACAGTCATTAACTGATGAACAGGGAATTGTATCATTAAACGTTAAAACCGAGGAGGATTGGCCTCCAGGGGTGTACGTTATAATAGTAACCGTGGCAGATGTGGTTCAGCTGAAAACATTCAAGATAAAGGTTCCAGAGACTAGGGAACGGTATGTAAACACCACAAGAAGGGCCATTGAGATGATGATCAAGAAGGTTAGTATAATAGTCAACCAGACAGGCAATGAAGCTTTAAGGGAAAAACTTAATCAAGCAATCCAGCTCTACAAGGAGGGCAATTATTCTGTTGCTTTTAAGATGCTACTGCAGGCAACCCATCAAGTCAGAAATAGGTTTAAGGCTATTCATAGGGGTAGAGAGAATGTTACTAGGGGTTTAAGCACCGCTATACAGCGTCACAAAGAAGTTATAGAAAAGCTTAAGGCTATAATCGCGAAGCTCGAGGAGAAAGGCTTCAATGCAACGATTGCGAAAGCTCTTTTAGAAAAAGCGGAAGCACAGCTCCACAATGCTAGTGTAATGTTACACGGTGGAAAGGCGAATTTAACAGCAAGGATTATGGCGCAAATAATGAAAAATATAGGGGACGCGTTTAGCAACCTTAAACGTCATGGAGAAAAGGTGTCGATCCAGAAAATGAAAGAACACATCGATCGTCTACTCTCAAGCAAAAACATTCCCGAGCCAGTTAAGGAAAAACTTCAGAAACTTAAAGCCTTATTAGAAACCGGAAACTTCACCAAAATGAGGGAGTTCGCCAAAAGATACCATATAGTATTAAAAGAAGCTAAAATTAGACGGTATATTATGGGAAAAGTCTGGAATATGACCGGTGTACCGAAAGGCTTAGGCAAACATGTTGTAATCAAAGTTGGAAAAGTAGCTAAAGGGAACTTTACTGGAGGTATACCGAAAGGCGGGAACGCCACTAGAGGAAGAGGTCACAGTCAAGGTAGACGACAGGGCCATGGAGGCTAAGGGTTAAATTTTTTTATCAGATTCTAAGCATATTTTCAGGTACTGTTCATGAGAAAGATTCTATGTTTTCTAGTTATACTGCTTGGTATAGGTCTCCTAATTAGAACCGAAATTTTAGGAATCCCTATTAAAACAACTCTTAAAGTATATCGGGACGGATATGTATTCGTAAACCAGACCATAATACCTTTAGAAGTAATCGTTAATACCACGTTGCTAGGCGCCCCGAAATTTCTCCTTGTGTTGGATGAAGGGGGGTTGCCACTAGGATACCGTTTGAACAACAGCCTCTTGATAGTCTATTGTGGGGATGCCGACCGCGTTATCGTTAGCTATTATACCGCAAATATAACATCAAAGGAAGGTGCCTTATGGAGGCTCTCTCTAAACTTTACTCTGATAAATGTGGAAATAATCTTACCTAAAGGAGCAACCTTGGTGTACTCTGATCCCCTCCCCCTTAAAATACAAGCATTAAACGAGAGTCTAGTACTCTTCTACTCTGAATCACCTTTAACAATAGAATATGTCTTGGAGATAAACTTAAACGAAACAACGGGTACAGCTGGCGAGAAAGAAGAGAAGCCTGTAGGCGGAGAAAATATTCTGCAGAATCCATATCTCATTATAGGAACCCTTTTTCTCGTGGGTTTAGCTGCCTTGACGTTAATTTTAGTTAAAAACAGAAGGAAAGATGAATTCAAGTTCCTAACCGAGGAGGAGAAATATATCCTAGAATTCCTAAGAAACAGGAAAAGAGCATTTTTAAGTGAGATAGTTAAAGCCACAGATCTACCTAAAACCACTTTATGGCGAAAGATTAAGAAACTCGAGGAGATGGGATACTTGAGAACTACTAAAACCCCACACGGGCTTTTAATCGAATATAAACATCCTTTCTAACAGAATTTGCTAGTCTCTAAGGAAAAGCAGTATTATGAGTATTATAATTATCAGCATTAAGCTTGGCACCCGAAACACCATCCACGGGTTTATGTCGTATATTAATCCTCCGATCAAGGTGCCTAGCATTCTAGCTAAAGTACCTAGAAAACCTCTTATACCTATAGCCAGCGGTACCAAGTCTCTGGACTCCTCCTCTGCTGCCTCCGTTATATAGGCAGATGCTATAGGCGACCAGAAGCTAGCCACAAACCCCATTATCGCCGAAGCAAAATACAGTAACGTGATATCCCTAGCTTCCAGTATTAACAAAAAATACAGTATGCCAAATACTTCTGAAACAGCAAGAAATACTCCCCGTTTCCTAAGTTTATCGGAGATCCAGCCTATTAGAGTAAAGGTCAATATGTTGACTATGTTTGTCATCAGATTTAAATAGGAGAGATCCATCGGGGTTAGATGAAGATATTCTGCAAAGTATATTGACGTATAGGCTCCCGCTATACTCCAGCAGAAGCCATCAAGCATGAATATGAATAGTATTTTTCTGAGTTTCGGGTTCCTGAAGACGGCGGGTATGGATGTTAACTGTAGTTTGAATTCTTCACGGAGAACGCCACTTTTCTTGACTTTAATGTCGTTTTTAATCAGTGGAATCAACATTACTATAGCCAACATCATCGTGGTCAATGAAAACATGAAAACCGCTACGAAGCTTCCACCAGTCGCCTCATACAGCAAGCTACCTATGAAAGGGCCTATAGAGGAGGTTACCATGTTTAGGGAGGAAATTAATCCGAAAACAAAACCCCTGTTACTGCTATCGGTGAAACGAGCTACAATTGAGGACCGCGCCGTAAAGGTTGTGGCAAATCTAAGCATTACGAAAACGCTTCCAATAGTATAGAAGAATAATGCATAGGGGGTAATGCAGACAGCTATATACGCCATTTGTGACAAAATCCCCATGGAGTAGCCCATTGCATATGACTTGAAGTACCCGTAAGAGGGTATTATGGCTGAGAAAGGTATTCTAACGAGAAGAGCTATAAGACGAGCTAATGTTTGTATTAAACCGTAGACCTTCATTTCCATGTTTAGGGATAGAATGAAATACGGCATTATTGAGCTAGTGTAGGAAACAGCTAGACTTGAGACTACGGAAACCGCTATGAAATAGTATAGTTTCCTAGGGATGGACAAGTAATATCACCTGTAGTATAGGCTTTACGATGGGATACACTTAATTAAACAAACTGATATTTAAAGTTCTCCTAAAAGACCATCTGTTAAGTAAAGCAGTAAAAATGGGTTATTGGTTTTTCGAGACTAAATATTTTTCAATTAGTCCTTCACGTTCAAGTACATTAATCCAATCTATTGTTCCGCATTTTCGCTTCCCCTTCTTTAAGGCCTCCATAATTTCGTTAACTAGATTAGCGGTAGTTTTGCCTGTTGTATCCAGTTCATATATTAAGTCTTCTCCCAGTTTTTTGACCGCTCTTACAAGGACATAGTCCAGTATCTCAGCCTCCACATTTTCCATCACCTTCTGTTTTGGATAGTTTCGGGCCCTAAGCCTCGATTCCAGCTCCCTTGGATGAAGCCTCAAGACGATTACAAAGTCTACGCAGTCTGATGGTATTGCATCAACTAGATGTGTGTCAAGCACAACCTTATCCATCTCCTTCAACGTTTTTCCAAGGGCTTTCTTAAGTTTCTCGACATCAACAATATGTGTCTTTAAGGTCTTATCAAATCTGAGAGTGAATCCCCTTTCGATCGCGAATTCAGCGACATTTATATATTGATACCCGAGGTTCTTAGCCAGTTGTTTAGCTACAGTGGTTTTTCCAACACCAGGGGTACCTGTCACAAGTATTTTCATTATATTATCCAACCTCTTCTATGGGCGTTCAATTATATTCCATGTCAGGGGATCCTCTTGCCCTATCCTCCATGCGGCTATTTTATTAATACCATACTCTAGTGCAATACGTATTCTCAGCTCTGTACTTTTAGCTATGTTAAACCATACTTCATGCCTCAAGCCCATCACAAGGTATTTGAATGTGGCTTCCCCATTCTCCTCATCAAAGACTACTTTTGCCCCATATTGTTTAGCTAGCTCTATTGCCTGACTATATTTAAGTCCCTTGGCTCTCTGGCCCACTGGCCAGTCGTATCCGTAAAATGGTAGTCCAGCAACAATTTTCTCCTTTGGTATTGTCTGAGTAGCATATTCCAGTACGCTTCTAAACCAGTTTAATGGTGATATCGGGCCTGGTGACCCCGTACTCCAATGATAATCATATATCATTAATATTACAAGGTCACTATATTTACCTAGCTCCTTATAGTCGTATGCTCCCGCCCATCCCTTATAAACTTCCTTGGTTTTGGATGCAACATCTATGCTCACTAATTTACCGCGTTTATGGAACATCTCGTAGAGTATTTTCATGAACACTGTTAAATTATCTCTATCTTCAGGTGGAATGTTCTCGAAATCTATATTTATGCCATCATAACCTCTTTCGAGAACAAGGTCTAAAAGTTGTTGGGCAACTTTTTCTCTTAGTTTGGGATCTGAAAGGATCTTATGAACTATTTCTCTGTTAAACCCCTCGTTAGCTACGAGAGGTACCACCTTTACGCCCCATTCCTTCGACTTATTTACAAAGTATTCATCGAAATATTTCTCTAGGATGTTTCCATTTGAGTCTACTACATACCATGTGGGGGATACCCATGTGAATTTTTCATGGTACTTGTAGTAGTTTAATGTGCTTTCCTGATCGTATTCCACGACCCAGCCGAGGAAGAAGATCTTAAATACACTTAAATTCTTGTTAGCCTTTTCGATGTCGGATAAGTCTACTTCGCCTTTACTTGTGAAACCTAATGCAAGCAGGATTGCCACTGCACCCACTATGATGCCAGTTAGAATAGTAGATAAAACCAATATAAAGATCCTATCCATGTTGACACCTGGTAATTAAAAGAGTGGGAACTGATAATAAAATATTTCGAAGGATTTTCATGAGAGAGAAAGAATTTTCTAAATGTTTATCTTCTCGAGCTACGTAGTATTAGTTTCCTCTCCTCCTCCCATGACTTTAATATATCGTTTATGGTTGTGGCTACCCTATCCATGTATTGTACTGGTATCTCTTTTTCGCCGGAGGGTTTACAGTAGAGTTCAATGCGGTAGACCTTCTCTTTGGGGCTTTTAGTGCATTTAATCTCGTTTTCAGTAATTATCCTCTTTTCCTTCTCCATGATAAACGTGTATCTGAAGAAGAACCTTTTGACTAGGGTTCCGTCGGGTAGCTCTTCTTCTTCAAGTTCCTCTAGATTCACTACTCTTTCCCTATAGCCGGTCATAATGTCCCTTAACCTCGTGTACAGGAAGGAGAAGAATATCAAGGCTTCATCTTCCTTGACCTTGGTGGAAAATAGATACGTTTTTCCAGCATAGGTTTTAAGTATCCTTTCTTCCCGTTTGATCTTCTCCTTTTCTTCAACCTTAACCCTTCTTACCTTTGATGGAGTATACATCATGGCTGCATTAAGCGCTGGCTTGAAGGATGCTATCATTGCAACCAGTATTGATATAATTATGGCAAGTATGCTCCAATACCATTCAAGCTTCTCCCTTACCAGGAGATTTTGTGTACGTGCCGTAATGGACATTATACGGAAGGTCGTTATCCCTGCAATGTATCCTAATCCGCCTGAAATAAGCCCGTATACTATGGATTCGGCTAGAAACAGTAGTGCTATATGCATGGGGTTGAAACCAATCGCATTGAATATGAATATCTCACGTCTTCTTTCGTTCACTATACTATACATGGATAAAAGTACATTGAATATTACTATTAGTATGGGCACTACGAAGTCTATGTTGCTTGTCAGAATGTTTTCCACTTTTTGTCCGAAGAAATATTTTAGACACCTGTCTCCCGTGTTGATGTAAGCGAAATAGTTTTCACCCTTCCTTTCGATGAAGCTGGTGGCAAGGGACGTTAATGTATCCCGGTCCCCTAGGACGACTATCTTATATATTTGGAAAACAGACGAAATAGCAGCCTCCTTTTCTACTAGAACTTCCGTCAATAGATGCCTCCAATTCATGATCACTATGTCTGTTGAGTTGGCGGGTAAAAGCTTGCCTTTAACGCTGATAAATGGTTTTAGGGGTTCCCCGTCTATGTCGACTATCTTGTCAAGCTTGTCCTCGTCGAATATCCCGGCCACAGTATACGTTTCCTCTACAGGTATTTCGACACCGGGCCTATAGACCCTTAAGGTTACTTTATCTCCTACATCGACGCCAAGCTGCGTGGCAAGTGAAAATGGAATATATATGGAATCTGGTTGAGCCAGGGCTTCGAGGCTTCCTTTAACCAGTATTTTCGATATACCGGTTATTTTGTCTTCTACAGGTGCTAGTCCAAATATAGCTTTCAGGTTGGATACCCTGACTCCCTTCCCTTCTACTTCGATCACCAGCATTTGAGCTGGATTATTGTACACCCGTGGCGACACGTTTTCCGCACCTACTTTTTCGACGAACCACTCGTAGTCGGAGAAGTATCCTAATGCACCTGGGATGCTTTCATTTATCGTATATTTGGCTAAAAGGGATGTTGTGGGAACATAAACGGGGTTTTCCTCGCTCCATACACCGTATACGGAGGATATCGATGCAAGTACCGTGAAAGCCCATATTAAGGCGGAAAGCGAGAAAACTGTGATGAGTGTACGTGTCTTCTTCAGCTTTGAAAACCTCTTAGCTATTGAAAATGTCATAGCCATTATAGCGCCCTTACGTATGGCTCCAGGTAGTTCAGCCTCCTTTATGTGTCTAGGCAGATAGAATATCAGGAAGGTTATCCCTAGGAATGACGACAGCACAGCTGCAAGAAACAGGTCACGTTTATTCTCCCATAGTAATGTGAATCCTGGATATGAGTAGGAGAATAATAGTAGGAGGAGGGCATAAAATGCTAGGAATGAATATAGCTTCTTTCTAGGATCCTCGTAGAAGTAGTATGCCATGACTACGGCGAAAACTGCAATAAAGTAAGATAAAATAGGTGCACCCTCAAGAGCTACTGTTTTGAGGAAGAATATTCTTCCAGCGACATTCTGTGTGACGATTACAAAGGCTTTCTCAAGCTTTTCTAAAATCACATCGGGTGGGCGGCCGCTTTCATACGATAATTGTGCCTCCTCGACAAGCGATAAAGCCCGTGAAAGCTCTGCTCTTTCGGGAGCAAGGTAGAATCCCATGTTCTCGAACTGCTCTATGAGCTGCTCGGCTGTCTGAACATCCCTTCTAACTTCTTCGATTATCCTTCCAAGCGACTCATACTCCATGTCAAAGCGCGTCAAAGCTCCCGCTTCAAGTCTTAGAGGGTTTAAGGGGTCTCCGATCGTGAACACAAAGCGGTGGGCAAACTCCCTTAAGAAAGGCTCACTTCTGCGGTCAAAGACCCTTGTCTCAATGCTTACTATTGCATCGATTCCTGCAGGGATTATAACTAAGTTTTCGTCGAAAACTCCTGCTGGCAATACACCTTCCTTTACTCCCCTTCGGTAGTAGATTTTAATACCCCTTCCGCTACCGTAGGCATCTATGATCTGGGGCTTAGTTTTTATGATACCTTCTTGTGACTCCCTAGTATATGTTACTTCGCCTGAGTCGAGTACTTTTCCTATTTCAACGCCTTCCGGCGTGAGGACGATGGCACTATAGAATCCACTCCATTCTCCCCCAACGTATCTTATAACGCCTTCCACCTTTACAAAAGCTGCCGGATAAACTATTAAGGTGAGGTTCACTTCTATTAAATCCTTTACAAGCAATTCAACCATTTCAGGTATGTGACTGAAGCCGCTTTCATCCTCCCTTAACGGGTATACTACGATTCTATAGAAGCGACCTCTCTCTAAGGTCATCTCGAAATATCCATTTTCATCGCTTTTCGTGAAGTTGCCTATGGCATAGTTAGTGTCGTAGGCTACTATTATGGTGTTAGTGTGGGGTTTACCATCAGAGGTCAACACTCTTCCTCTTACAATAACCTGTTGCGGCCTACCCGTCGCTGGTAGTGTTGATGTAATTAAAGATAGTCCTATTATGATTATCATTATAATTGATATTATTCCTATTTTACCATATTTCCTCAAAGTTTAAGCACCTCTAATCTCTAGCTACTTTCAAAAACACTTCTAGAAAAATAAGTTTTTCTACGCTAAAGTACATAAAACTCATCGACTTGATGATTAACGGCTAAGAAAATTCAAATTAATATATTCGGTACATTATCCACTGTTTCCGAAGCCCATACAGAGTATTAGGGACCTCCCCCAATAGCTTTTCCTATAGGTGTTTCCGTTAATATCCCTGAAGGTCAGTCTATATTTTGGTTTTATAAGTAAAGGTGCCCTCTTGTAGCTCTCTACAGGGACCTCAATTACATTAACCTCGTTTCCTTCCATCTCCCCGAAGAAGCATTTACGTTTTATGTTTAGACCTTCAAATTCGAGAACCATGTCGACGTCTAGGGCTTTAGAACCATGATTTTTGATTACATTTTTAAGTGTAAACAGGTGTTTGGATATGTTCCCGATTACCGTTTGGACATAAAGATAGGGTGGTGGAATATATTTTATGGAGTTTCTTTTAAAAACATTCCTACCTGCATTTTCGCTTGAACCCTCTTTAACCAGTTTAAGCTTAACGAACGAGTACTTTTCGAATAATGATGCCCATTTACCGTTACGGGTGAACTCTATCCTGAAGCCGATCTCCTTTCCATCGTATAGGGAAAAACCGGTTCTCTCGCTAGGGTAAATATCGATATCCACGGTGACCGGTTTTTTACCCCTACTTACCTTGACTTTGACATCATTTTCCCGAATAAGTCTCTCGCTCCCATACTTTGGATCATCATCCCATAGTACCTTTTCGGGGTTGGAGCAATCTAACACATGTACCTTGACCGCCTCCTCCTTCTTTGGCTTCACATCCACTAGTATCTCGTAGTTGTCCTTTCCATGATACCATCCGTCTGCATTGGCATCCAGGTAGACATGTATGTTACATGTGTTGTTGACCAATATTCTAAAGGAAATTTTTTCAGGGGACCATTTAGCTGCAATGCTAGGTGATACTTCAAAATACCTCTGCATTAGGAATCCATCGCTGATAAAAGTCCATTTTCCCTCGTGTATTGCGGTTTTAATGGGATAGAGAGGGTATTCGTCTATTCCATCCGGTATATCGTCCCCGTCAGTGTCTGGCTTAGTTGGGTCTGAACTATAGTATATGCCCGCCATGAGCTCCCTTAAATCATCTAAACCATCATCGTCGGTATCTTTTTTAAAGGGGTTGCTTCCGAATCTTGCCTCATCTACAGGAACCCTCGGGTCTTCGTCCGGTATCCCATCGCCATCACTGTCTTTAACCTCCCATATATCCGGGTGGGGAAAAGATAATTTGAGCCACTTTTCTTCAGGCCATGAGCGAAGTATATATGCATTAAAGTCGAAGTGTTCGCCGAAGAAGCCGGGGAGTTTCTGCGGAAAATCAGCGTGAGGGTATTCAGGCATCCCACTTAATTTAAAGAATTCATCTAGCTGGTGATGGAACTCATGTACGAAAAGCCAGGCTAACGCCCCGTTAACCTGGAAACTACTGTACCTTCTCACAGTTCCACCAGGACCCCAAACGTATCCTACTGGGTCAGGAGATTCATCGTAGACTGGTGTAGCCCATATAGCTATTACACCGTCGAAATCTCTTTCCCTATCCAAGCCAACATGTTTTAAAGCTTCGTCGACGATGGGATATACTTTATCGGGGGGCAACCACCAACCATCGAAGGAAACCTCCTTGTCCGTGATAAGCCAGGTGAAGGAAAGGTTCAGCATGCAATGCGAGTTGACCCAATAGAATCGACGCGCCTTCTCCAGCTCGATGAAGATTTTCTCGAGCTTCCTGTTGTGAAGGGAGCCACGTTCACCATCGTGGAGAACATTGGTGAAAATGGATACCAGCAACTCTAGGTTTACTATCTTTTTCATCGTAGTCAGCCTCCTTTACAGATACCGGAAGGCTGCTACTCTAGTGTTGCATGTCTCTTTAAAATATAGTCTTCGCCCCTACCAAGCCTTCTCATAAGTTCCGAGGATATGCTGTCAACAACAGCTAAGACGGCTATATCGAATAGGGAGGTGAAGGGGGCATACGACTCCCTTTCCAGAAGCTTTGTTTTACCAGGAACCCTTAAAATATGATGCGCAAGGCTGGCTAAGGTTCCCTTAGGATTGGCGGTGATGGCCACGATTTTAGCCCCAAGTTCAAGAGCTTTCCTAGCCATACAGACACTGGAGGCGGTTTCCCCACTACCAGATACGATCACCACTAGGTCTCCTATACCACAACCGGGGGTAATCGTTTCCCCTATATAGTAGGCGTCTAATCCAATGTGCATTAACCTTTGCGTAAAACATCTGGCAATGAATCCAGACCGGCCTGCACCATAGCAGAAAATTTTCTTGGCGTCAAGTATTAAATTAATTAGAGCTTCAACTTCATTGAAGTCTATTTCATCCTTCACTATCTCTAGATGCTCAATTATTTCTTCAAGTGAAAGATAGAATACGTTCGTCATATTTACCTGTCCTCTCTTTTTATTAGAGATAAATTATAGTATTTCCGTCTTAAAAGTTTCCTGTAGAAATTTTAAGATAAAGGCTCCACCCTAACTCCTTCGTCGACCTTTACAACGAAGCCCCTTGAAGCCCCGGCTTTCATGGACTCCTTTATCACTCTCCTGCCAATACCTTCATCCGGCACTAACGCAATAAGTGAACCGCCAAGCCCCGCACCACTTATCTTCACCCCCAACGCACCAGCCTTTAGAGCACGCTCCCTTATTTCCTCGAGTTTAGGGAGGCTAACATCATATAAGTCCCTTAGAAGCTCATGTTGCTTGTTAATTATAGCACCTAGAAGATCCAGTTTCCCCTTTAGGGAGGCTAATTGTATCCCAAATGTTTCTAGGGTTTCGCTAAGCTTAAACGGATCCTCCCCTTCCATTATCTTTAAAGCAACTTCCGTTAACGTGTTCATCAAAATTGTGAATTTTATCCTCTTTGCCGATACTGGGTTAACCTCCTTAAGATAGGGCTCTAATTCTTCAAGCGATAATTCATCCCACCTGGGTTCATCGTACCTGTACCCTAGTTTGACCTTGATGTGGTCCGGGACCCTTGGATTTTCCATTAATGTCTTTAATCCCTCATTTATTTCTTGTTGTCTTTTTGGATGTATCTCAACTGTTGCATGCCTTATTCCAGAATCTAGTACAACTAAATTAAGGTCCTTGAAGGGTATCTTCTCCACGTTGAAGGGTGGCTTTGTATAAAGCTTTATTACTCCCCCATATGCGGATCCATATTGATCCAGTCTCCCACAGGGGATTTTTAATTCATCGTGTTCCGCTGTAAAAGATACTTCTGCAATATCTTTAACTGATAAGACCAGCCCGTACTCTACGTTTAGCAGATGGGCAAACGCTACCTCAAGGGCAGCACTGCTTGCCAGCCCCGAAGCCACAGGGACATCGCTTATAACTACGACTTTCAAGCCGTAGGGAAAATATATACCTAGCTTCCTGTTGAACGCACGTACTATGCCCCTGAAATAGTTTCCGAACCAACGCCCCCTCCTCAATTTAGGTTTATTTACTGGGAATTTGTCGCGGTAAACCCTACCCTCATTCTTAAGGTTGAGAGATTCCACCGAGAAGAATTTCTCGTCCCTGCCGAGGACGAACATATAGGTTCTTAAGTTAATTGCCACAGGTACGACAGGTAAACCCTTATAATCTTGATGCGTGTTGAGGAAATCTGCTCTACCCGGGGCTGAGGTGCATAAAAGACCCTTCGACCCATATTCTTGTTCTATAACCTTAATTTTTTCATGCAATGCCTCCATATCGACACCCCCATTTTCCCGAGGAACACCAAAAATCTTTTATTTTTCTGGCTCACCTAGTTTCATCCTGCTACTCCACTCTAAAGCTATACGCCTTATGAGTCTGGTTGTCCTGTAGACCGCTTCTTCAGGGAACGAGCATTTAACCGGTGTACACTTTAAAACTATTCCCCAGAATCTGCTTTCACGCGGTAGTTTAAGTTCCAGCTCGTTTACCGTCCGGGCCCGTATCATTCCGTCAGGATACTCGTATGAAAAGATTATTCTTCTTACCCGCCCCTCAACCCTTATCTCCTCCTCGGTGGCAAGCACGTCTTCGATAGATTCAATTCCACCTTTATATTCCTTAAATCTCTTGATGACGAAGTCAACGAAGGATTCGGCTAGACCTGAAGGTATTTTTAATGGTATTGGAACCTCATGGGTCCCTGCAACCCTGCTGCTTTCGAGTCTAAATCTTCTCAACATGGAGGGGACCACCACGAATGCACCTTTATACGCTGGGTAGATCGAGCCTAGTATGGCTACAAGTATTGAGGCTGAAAGGGCGATAGCACCCCATGCGGCTGAAACTTTTTGCCTGACTTCAAGTGCTGTGCCAAAAAGCTGTAGGATGCGATAACTTGGAAGACTGAGAAGGTAACCTATTCCTCCCGATAGCAATCCAGCTATAATAGCCTCTGAGACGAATAAAAATACTATGTAGGTTGGATTGACCCCTATAGACGATAAGGTCATGACCTCCCTTTTCCGTTGATACACCGAGGATATGAATGTCATGAAAATAGTGAGTATCACCATGGTTGCTGGAACAAGGGTGGATAAGCCTCCCTTAACTTCCAGTATATTCCCATATTCGGCCTTGTATACGGAGTTGAACGCAGTGTACCATACCTTTACCCCTAGGATAGCGAGCCTCCGTGCAAGCCCTTCAATATTTCGTTCGTCCACCACCGCTAGAATTGATGTGGGAGTTAGCTCCAATTCGTGGGCGTCGCTTAAAGATATGAAGATAACCTCGTTATCGCGCACAGGTGAAATTACCTGCGAAACCCCTTGTTCGGTTAAGTAGGTGAAGAGTTTATAGGGGTATAATACCCTTCCATCGAGGTCCTTAAATTGCGCCAGTTTCGTTGAGTCGATTATGCCTACAACTTTAAAGACCTTGCCATTAAATTCAACTTCATCACCTATACTAAGTTTCAAGCTTTCAGCAAGCGAAGAGGTTAACGCTATTTCTCCAGAGCCTGTTGGATAGTCTCCAGATATAAAGGATGTAAATCCAATCAACTTCGCCTCCCTTGGACTCATGGCTACAACTCCATATATCCTCTCCTTTAATCCGTTTCCTGTAATTAAGGTACCTAGGGGTTTCTCCGCCACAAAAGATGTATACCTTACATAGTATTCTTTGACGCCTTCTTCGCCCTCCAATACAGCCAAAACCTCTTCCGGAAGCCTCGTCGGCAACTTGTAAATGGCTTCACCGACCTTCACTACACCAATGTTTTTTACTAGTAACCCATGGTATGATGGCGGGTAAACCTGTTTTAATACGACAACCCCTCTCATCGAGGCATATGAAGTTAAAACCATTATAGCCCAGACCATGACCACCATGCTTATCATAGCTAACGTTGTTTGAAGCCTTCTTCTCCTAAGGTTTCTTTTCGCGGCAGAAAATATAGCTACTATAGCGCTCCAGAAAGCCACGCCTCTTGGAGTAGGCTTCTCTCTTATTATCTTCGGCGCAGCTTCGGCTAAGCCGAAGATAATAAAAGCAGATGCCACAGAGAGTAATGCCGCCATTTCAAGCGGGTATAGTCTGAATCCCGGGTAGCTGGCGTAAACCACAATGTAGAAGAATAAATATACTAGGATAAAGATAATGGCTTGGAGCCCCTTCTTCTCCGTAACGTACAGGGCGAGTGATGTAGACACAAAAGCCAATATAAGCATGATGAAGGGCGTAGATGAAAAGGCTTCAGAATAAGCCTCGCTTAGGATGCTATAAATGTTATCTCCTATAAGCTTTATTTCCCTTAATCCAGCGTAGACACTTGCAAGCCTCCCTAACTTGTAGTCTCTTTTAGCTTTATCGAGCTTGCTGAAAGCCTTGTTAAGATCACTTTTTTCAGCAGTAAGGTAGAATCCTCTTCCCTCAGCTTGCGCCAGCAATTTATCTATCTCCTTAAGGAAAGCCTCTGCGTCTTTAATCGATTTAGCCAACGTTACGTTAGAAAGGTTAATTGAATAGGTTCCACCTTTTGGTAACACCATTCCAGAAGGTGAACCTATTGAAACGCTTTTTGAAACGTATTTCGGCTTATTGTCTACAATTATCCTCCAAACGGCAGTAACATTTATTATTGTTTTTACATTGGCGGGTATTATTACATATCTAGGGTTAAATCCAAGAATATCCTGGATTAATCCTTTAACCTCTGGAGGATAGCTTCCAAAAGCCGTTATGTTTCCATTGTATGGTCCCTGGTATAACTTAAATCCCTCGACGGTCTGAACGGTGAAGCCGAGGTAATCTGCTGCCTTTTCATACTCGAATTCATAGTATTCTCCCTCAAATATCACCAGCGCCCCTGGAACCAGCTTTATCTCGAGGCTGAATCCCTTTTTAGTTAGCTCAGGTGTCTTGCAATAGACTGGTACGTAATCGTTTTCCTGTGTGAAAACATATATTCTATAGGGTTGTCCTATCGGCACGGTAGCATTAAAGAATCCATTGAAGTCCGTAGTGAAGTTATATTTGTCCATTCTATAGCCTCCTTGAACCACTATTATTGCTCCTTTTATGGGCTTCAATGTCGAGGAATCTTTAACGTAACCCGTAATACTGGCTTTTGATACGGGTATTGAGGGTTGAGCATATAGATTCATTGATGTAAGGAGGATAATTAACGTGAAACCCAGCAGGAGACCGAAAGAGAAAAACCTTTTCATGGTGACACCTCCATTCTAGTAGGGTAGGACCCATAATGCTTTGGGTACGAACTGCAGTGCCACGAAAACTACGGCCCATATGGAGAATCCCATCATTACACCGCTGTAGAATAGGTAGGCTGCGTTGGTCAACTCCTCTCCTTTGGCTCCATAGATTCTTGGAAGAATAATGTAACGTATAATGGATCCTATGGCCTGTGGGATGAGCCCAGCATATGCAATATTGTTGACGGTCATGCCAGCTAATATCGATGGGGCTAGCCACGGGATCTTAAGGAAGAAGCCTCCGAGGAAGAGCGCCGCCCCCGCTATGAATCCAGCCACCACCAAGTTCCACTTAAATATATTGTAGGAGGAGTAGATTTTAATCCATGTAGCTCGGTTTATAACCTCGTTTTCCCATGCTGTTAAGCCAGGGTATAGCGCCGAGGGTATGGGGGCAAATGACCAGTAAATACTGTACATTACTATGCCTACAACAATCGCTGCCATTGTTGCAATAACATAGAGTGTAATGTAGTCTCTAAACTTTACTCCAAGTTGATAGCATTGCAGAAAGGTTCCCGTCCAGCCCGAAGCATTGCTTACAGGAATGAGGTCGGTGAACATTAAGGGTGAAGCAAACCATATTGAGATTGGAGCGTTTCCGCCAGCCCCCAAAACCAGCACAGCTTCCTTTAGATAAGGTATGTTTACAGGTGTGTAGCCGGTTATACCTAGGAGCCCTGTCCATACATATGATAGGATAAAGGACATTATTAACGTGAGGAAGATTAGTGGTGGTAGAGGGTATCCGGTTAACAGGCTTATGACAATTGCTGAAAGTATTGCACAGCTGGCAAAAAGGGTGAAGAGAGACCATCCACTAGTAATCTTGGATTCACCTTTGAGCTTAAATGCTCTTGCAAGGGCCTTAGGGGATAAGAGTACAGGTAGAATTCCCAGGGCCATAGCAAACCCGAATATAACACTAACCCAAAAGTTCAATGTACTGTAGTATATTGCATCGGCTGTCTGCATTCCACGGGTCCATCCCCTTAATATCAAGCCTGGAGAGGGGGGAACATGCCTCCAAATGCCTTTAATCACCAGTATGTGGTTTCCGAAAAAGTAGAGGGAGAGGGCTCCTATAGCCATGGTCACCGTAACATACCAGGGTATTATTAGCCCCTGGAAGAAGCCCAGAGGATAAATGGCTAACGAAGCCCCGGGGAACATGTTTTCTATCACGTAGTTTAAATCATACATCGACACGGAGAGAAGCCCGAGGCTATTAAATATACCCAATATAAGTCCAGTTAAAAGGGAGAATATGAATATCCTATACTGTTTTTTAAATGCAGGGTCGGCTGCTTCACCTAGGGTCGTTAAGGCCGCTACGAACGCCGATTGAACAGGGAATTCAAGCTTCTCCTCTATGACTCTTACCCTGAAGAACAGGTATCCTAGAGACATCTCCATTATCATCGAGACTATGACCACAAAGAGTATTACGGAAAGTACTGGCATCCAGGCTGGGTGAATCAATGTCCTTACACCGTTATCCACCAGCATTATAGCGCTGGAAGGGGCCCACCATTCGGGCGGTTTAATGCCGAAGGATATCCGCGAGGGACTTTTAACAAAATAGTATACCCATGGTATTGACTGGAAGAGAACAGCTAACCCCAATACCCTGTCGACTATGGTTATTGCGAACAACTCCTGTTTAGATAAAGGTCTTTCAGAGTACCTAGATACCTCCGCCAATATTATGATGATAATAGTGGAGGAGACCACGCCGTAGAATGCCTGGGCACCCCATTGTACGAAGCCAAACGCTAGACCGAAAGTAAGGTTACCCCATATGAGCATGGGCTCCAGTACGAAGAGGGCTAGGAAAAGGGATAGGAGAACCCTCCAGGTGAATATGGTAGCACGAGCCTCACTTCCCATATCACATCACCCTACCTACCCAACATTTTTTCAGCTTTCTTAATATAACGTGACCTATCATCCTCCCTTAAACTACGCCACATTAATATCTGGAACCTGACATCCTCTATAAGGGACCTGTTTGAGATAATCCAGCCAGCTAAGGGTCCGGTTAACCTCTTTAAATAAAGTTCAAAATTGTACCCGGCGCCCTCCAAACTCATACCTCTCAACGCGAATATTTGCGTTATTCCCTGATCCCAGGGTGCCAGTTGGGTGCGGCCTTTAAGTTCAAGTAATTTATTTTGTTTATCCCATTTAAAGTCCAGTTCTAATATCTGGTAGCTTCCAACCCTCTCTGCTTTTCTATACTCGAGGTATTCGCGTATAAACTCCATGAAGGCCAGCGCCTCAAGGGTTGAGGCCAGTCTCAGGGGTAAGGGTATCATCCATTCATCGCCTTTAGGTTTTGTTGGCGGCTTCCATCTTCTTTCGAGAGACGGAGTTACCAACTTTGAAGCCTTATAGGCTGGATATAGGGCTATGGAAATTATGCTAAAGAACATTATGCCTAACGTCGTCAAGGTGCCTGAAGAAGTATAGTTTGTGTATAGTCCGGCGGTCGGTATGTTTAAGAGGGCGAGGGAGGCGGAGAAAAGCAAGCTGACGACGTATCCTATTATCCCGCCCAGGAGGCCGTAGACTATCATTTCGACGAGATATAGGGTGGCTATGTGTGAGGGGGAGAGGCCTATTGAACTGAGTATTCCTATCTCTCTTACTCGTTCAACGATGGAACCTATTATAGTTGAGAGCAATACTAGAACCGCCAGTAATAATACGATAAAAGCTTCTCCTGTGCCCAGCATACGCAGGCTGGGGTTTATGCTTAAAGTATACATTGCTCCGTCTTCCGATACCCACACGGTACCTTGCGTTATCAAGGCTATTTTCTCCGCAAGCTTCCTAATGCTTCCTTTAACCGGTTTAAATGCTATGCTTCGGACCCCAGGCAATGTGTAGGCTATTTCATAGGATTGAGAAGACGTTGCGGGTGAAAGAAGATCCTCAGCCAGCTTGAATGGAACTATTATAACAAAGTCTGCTTGAAGTGGATCTTTGTAGGGGCTCTTAAGGTTTACTGGCGTCAGCTTCCATCGATCTATATCGTGCATTGTATCGATTACAGTGCTATCAAAAATCCCTTTTACAACGAGTTTTACGCCAAAGAGATCAAGGGTGTCGCCTACCTTCAGTCCAAGAGCATTAGCTATATCGTCGCTTATTATACATGTCCTGTAGTCCCATGGGTCGAACCACTCCCCAGATATTATTGCATCATCTATTTTCGTAAACAAGTTTTCCTCGGGACTTACAGCTAATATTCCACGCAAAAGCGCACTAGTGGTTTTGCCTGGAGCAGTCAAGTATATTTCCCCTCCAGGAGGATAAAGCCATGCCCGTACGGATATTATAGCTTCATCCGAGAACGCCTGTTTCAGGAACTTTACTTGCTCAAGAGGTATTACACCGAAATCCAGGGTTCTGTAGAGGACCCCTTCATATGGTATGTTCTCCAGAGGCGGCTGCCGGATTATGGCTGGTGCTATGGTGATGCTAACAGATGAGAAGGTTAGCATGGAGAAACCAACTACTACCACTGATATCAACGTCAGAGCCGTCCTCAGCGGTCTTCGGTTCATATGTCCTAGGCTGATGTTCACCGCAGCACCTATGGCGCTTGTCCTTTCGAATTCCACGAAGTGTAAGCCTATCCTCTCCTTTCTTACCTCCTTAAGTTGACCGTATCCTCTAGAGAATATTATTATGGTGGTTACCAGTCCTAGGATCATAGCGATATAGCCTGCTAGAACCATGAAAGTGTTGGTGGCCAGCATCGTTGTCGGATGTAATGCAACGAAAATCCCGTCAAACATGGCATTTACAGCTAGGAATAAAATAATCTTCCCCTTGAATGTGGCTTTCTCCCGTACTATGAGGTTTACTAAGAGCCAGGAGAAAGGTATTACAAGTATAAAATATATAACCGCCATTTGCAAGACGTCTGTAAGGAAGGTTCTAGTAGCGTAGTAGGCATTGACTTCGAATTGACGTGCAATAATCATGTGTGTAATAGCTTTATCGTACCCGTAGTTTCTTATGTAGCTCCAGGCTTGCTTCAATTCCTTTTCAGCCATATTATGGTATAGGAGGGCCAGGGCTTGGGTAGAAATGTTAGCCCATTTCACAGGGGCAAGCCTGAACTCATCTAGATACCATGTTTCCTGTGCTAAACGTAGTGGAGCATACGATATCCACATGTTTTCTCCAGGCTTTAGCACAAATCCTGAGCCCTCAGGGGCTGGCTCCTTTATCCCTGCTATTAAGCCTGAGGGTTGTAACGGTACAACGGTGACCATCCAACCGAAGCTTCCAGCCGTAATGGCGTAGACGGAAGACCTATAGGCAAGGATTTCCAGCGGAATATTAGGAGGAACATATATGACCTCGTCGTAGCTGTCAAATGTTCTTCCATAGTAGTATGGCTGTGGAATATAGTGTGTACGTGCATCTAGCGCCCAATGGGATAATATTGCTACAAGAGTTGTGCTGAACCCTGAACCAAATATGGTTATGCGGCTTACGTTAAAGCTCATTGATTGCGTAAAATCTGTATGAACTGAGTGTATTAATAGGCTTCCCATACCCATGGAACCGGGACCAGAATATGGGCTTAAACCTATGATACGACCGTTTTCATCGAGGTAGAAACCAGTGAATAATACTCTATCATTGTAACGGAAACCTATAAAGTTTGCCTCCCCGTTCTCGTTGGTTTTAGCTATCATTATAAAGGGGAAGGTGGCTCTCGGGGAAACCATCGTTGTACCTATCGGTGCTGCAACCACTAATGCCCCTTCAACCGGCGAGTATTGTGCCGTCTTCACATCATACCGCCATATTCTTATAGTTAGACTACAGAATCCTAGGTCGGGTAGATTTATCCTCCTGTAAATTGGCGTTGCCAAAGGGTTCCAGAAAGGAGCCGAGAGAATCTTCGAGAGCACTGCCTCCAGAACCTCCAGTTGAGGTAGAAGGTTAAAGTAGTTTAGTTTATCGTATGTATCGAAAGGTGTTGTTAAATAGGGGTACAATGATCTAGCTGTTCTAAAGGTTATTCCGAGCCCCCCAGCAACGGTCCACGGCTCTACATCTAACATGGCTGGGTAAAGATCTCCCACCTCTGAAAGCAGGTTTAATAGGGTTTGGTATAGTTCCTCTCCAGGTGGAGCCGTCACAAGCACATTGTAGAAGTTATAGC
Source organism: Thermoprotei archaeon (assembly GCA_003650675.1). Taxonomy (GTDB): domain Archaea; phylum Thermoproteota; class Thermoprotei; order Thermofilales; family B20-G17; genus B67-G16. The sequence goes on from QMRH01000020.1 coordinate 32,929, forward strand.
TTTTTCCGGTAAGTTCCTTAAGCTCCTTTACTGCATCGTTTGCCATCTGCCTGATCCAACTATATCTAATGAGCATCCCTGTCTGGGTGTCAACAGTCCAGTATCCGTAGCCAAAGTTTCTAAGGGAAACGGAATCGCTGGCCGTAGATATATCTAGGCTTATCATTAACTTTACTTTTCGCATGAAACCTTTGTTTTCTTCCAGCTCTCTGAAACGTGCTTCAGTGAAGTATCGTGGTCCGGCCAGATACTGCCAGTGTCCTCCAAAGGCTACTAAAACTATGGTTCTTGGTGGAGGATTCTCCCTTAGAACTCTAGCTAATTCGAGCAATAGGGCTATGCTAATACTATCGCTGGCCCCGGGGGAAACTGCAGGCACCACCGAGAAGGTATCGTAATGGGCGGCAATTATCACGTATTCCTCCTTCAGTCTCGGATCTGTACCCGGTATTATAGTCCAGATATTGTAGCCTTCCTTTTCCTCCCAAGACATTTTGGAGTTAACGGTGGCCTTCACCCCTCTTTTACTGGCTTCCTTAAGAATCTCCCCTACAGTGTGGTTCACGTAGAGCCTTGGGAAGCCCGTGGGAATACTGATTATCTTGTATTCACCGAATGTTCTGGGAACAGCTTTCTCGATTACGGGTGTTTCTATGAAAATAACAGCTTTTGCTCCTAACATGGGAAGTAGACGCCAATCCCACAGCGAATCGTAATCCACTAGAACAATGCTTCCATTAATTTCCTGGCCTTCAAGCTCCTCTAATGTTGCTTTACCGACATAAACTAGTCGACCGGAAACATTTAGAGCGTTGGCTGGATCTATACCCGTAGGGTAAAACATATGTGCCTTAAATACTGTTCCATCCTCTAATCTAATGTAAGCATACTGTTCGATCGGAACTACCACAGTAAACTCTTCTCTTGTAACGTTAAGCCCTAAACTATAAAGATAGTTGTAAATGTAGTCTGCTGCCGTATAAAAGCCTTCGTAGCCGGTGAACCTTGATTGAAGACCAGTAAAGAATTTTAGATGTTTATCTATGTTTTCCAGGCTTAACGGAATTATCCTCCATTCGCCGCTGGGTTGAGAATATATGCTCAATGGCTGTATAAACCCTATTAAAACAAGCATTATAAGGATTAACACCATTAAGTTTGATCTGTTTTTCATTTTAACCACCTGAAACAGAAATCTTCAAGCCTTCTCCTCCAAAAACACTCCTCATATACCTTAAGACCGTTACAGCATCTTCATTTAATATCAATCTTACCGCAAAAAGATAACTATACGTACCTTCATCTAAAAGAACAAAACCTCTCGGAACAACCTTCCTTTCAGAAGCATAAGGTTCTGCATTAGGATCCTGACCATCGTAACATAGCATACGTTCATGTATGCCTGCTATAAAGACTAAGTCTGCGGCTGGATCGTTGGAAGGCACCTCTCCAAGCCAATCGTACCACGGGAACTTGTGTAAAGTTATGTGCCAGTAGCCGAGAGGATTAGCAGGATCGTTCCCCAACAGCATTATACCCACCCCTTCATCATAGTCTCTAAGGGCTGCAACAGGGTGCTTTATCCAAAGGTCGTTTCCAGGGTATGGTGGAGAATAAAGGTCCCCTGTATCTGTTAAAAAGAACAATGCACGCCAAACAGAAAGCTGGGGGATAGCCATGTTGCCCATACCCGATGGATTATAGTATCTGTAGTCGGCTTCACCCGGAGCGGGTTTACCAGCGTTAGGTCCAACTGTAAATTCATGCGTAACGTACACGACTGCACGGTAAAGCATGTAAGGGCGATTCACCGGCACAGCAAAGAACTCGTACGTATAACCCTCGGTTTTAAGGTTCCATCTTCTAGCGTAGACGGCGAAAAGCGGGCCAACCGAGTCTATCCACATTTTTGTTTTCATCAAATACGCGTACATTTTTCCGTTGCCGTCATCGAAGTAGCCGTCGATCATCCCATGAAAGAAGCTGAGACCAGACCTTGTGGAGTTGGCGGGTCTATACATTTTTGCGAAATTGACTTCTTCACTCCCAAAGTAGTCTATGTTGCCGTGGTAATATTCTGTCTCGTTGAAACGTACTTTAATAACCCCGTTGTAGATCACAGTATACCCCTCAAACCTTTCAATCTTCAAGCTAGGTGTAGAAGAATTAGAGTAGGAGGATTCTTCTCCAAAAACAATAGTGAAGCTTTTTAATCCACCAGGAGGGACCTCTAAGGGGAAGCTTATTACTGCTGTTTTTACGTATCCCGACTGGTATGTTACTATGCCCCACATCTGGTTTAATACTTCAACACCGTTTTCATCCAAAACCCTAACCTCGCCAGGCTTAACCTCACCA
>QMRH01000021.1 GCA_003650675.1 Thermoprotei archaeon
GGAGGCTTGTATCGACTATCTGCTTAACTATATTGTGCCTAAGTGTTGTCCTAGACACCAGGATTTTCTAGGAATGTATAATGTTGCGTTATTTTTCGAGGGGTTTAAGCCTGCTGCACGCTACAGGCAAGAGCTAAACCGCATTAAATTTTATATTATTATGCAGAATCTGGATAGCTTGTAGATTTTAAGATACGTATATTTTTATTTTTATACCTACCATGGCTTCCTATTTAAATAGTTTCACAACACATTAACTAGATTTCTTAAGGAAGTGTAGTAAAAATGAAAAATAAAGAATGGGGATCATCGGGGGATGATGAGCCGCGTGGCAGAGCTACCGCCATCCCTCTGGGGCGGGATGGCTGGGAGACTAGACGCTGACCCTGACCCCCTCACTATAATAATCATTTTCATTACCTTATATAAGCTTTCCATTATATAAGCCTCTTAATATATATTATACCTGTACAAGGCATCCTTAAAAATTTAAAAGCTATAGAAAGGTATGATTTGCGGGGGCTGGCCGAGGATGAATGGTATAGTATGCCCTAAATGTAATTCTATAAAGGTTCAAGTATATGAAAAGGAAGAATATATTTCGTGGATAGGGGATTTAAAGATTCTACGTTGCAAAAGAGGTGAGAAAAAAGATTTAAAGAATGTAAATGCTTGCAATGTGGCCATGCTTTTCCCTACTTGAATCAGTATCTTAGAAGAACGATTTTAGATATAGAGAAGCTTCCTTCGGGAATTAGATCAGGAAGCCTAGTAAAAGCGATAGGTTGTTCGGGTAAAATCTTTGAGGGAACGGTAATTGATGAATCCGCTACATTAAAAATTAACTGTGGAGAGTTCACTGGCATATTTGATGATCGAATCATTATAGATATGAAGATCGACCCGGAAGAAGCGCCAGCTTTATTATTAGATGAAAGAGGGATTCCATGTGGTCTCATATGGGCAGAAACATTAGTTTATAGCTTTTTGTATCATAGTGTTTTTCTATATTTTTAAGGCTATTAGGTAAGTCTCACGAAATTTATATTTTCCTAGAGCCTATAAGCTTAATGGTGTCTCCCGGGTGGGTGGGGGGCACATCTCCCGTAGCCTGCCCGAGAGAGACCGTGATGAACCTAACCGTGCCCGACACAATACAATTCGATAAATGAAGACACGGTTTAGGTGAACGGCCTAGAGGGCTTGTATACGGCCTTCGTTTAAGAGAAGGGTTTTTTCCGAAATCTCGATAAACTTTCTCCTGTGAGATGAAACTATAATTGTTTTTCCTTTTTTAGCAAGATGTTTTATGAGATTTAAAACCATTCTTTCTCGTCTTGTATCGAGATTAGAGGTTGGTTCGTCTAATAACAGGTATTTTGGTTCGGCGGCTAGGGCTCTGGCTAGTGCAACCAGTTGAATTTGTCCAGCTGAAAGATCGCTTGCTTTCTCTTCTGCTAGATAATCTATTTCCATTAATTTAAGGAATTTGAGAGCCTTTTCCATACATTTCCTACCTTTAAGACCCCTTATCTTAAGAGGATAAGCGACGTTCTCTATGACCGTTCCTTTGAAGAGGACTGGTTTCTCGTGAACGTATACAATTTTTCGTCTTAGCTGGATCCTAGCTTTTCCATCCAGTTTCCATAGATCCATCCCATCGATAAGCACCCTGCCGCGTGTAGGCTTTAGGATTCCACCTATAATTTTCAGTAGAGTTGTCTTTCCAGCCCCATTGGGCCCTATTATGGTTAGGATTCCTCCATTAAAGGTGAAGTCTATTCCCTTTAAAACGTAAACTTCCTCATTATATCCGAACCATAGATCTTCAACTTTAATCATTCACGTACACCCAGTATCCTAACAACTACTGTTAAGGTACCTGTGATGATGAGGAAGATGGCTCCAAGGTTTAATGCTAGTTCGAAGTTCCCCCTCGTAACCTCTAGGGCTATTGCTGTAGTCATAACTCTAGTGAACCCCCTTATGTTTCCGCCGACCATGAGGGCTACCCCTAATTCACCTATGGCTCTATTGAAGCCTATAAGCATCGACCTTACAAGTTGTGCTAGCCCTTCATCTAGCAAAACTATTGATGCTTGAAGTCTTGTAGCTCCGAGAGATATAGCGGTCTCCCAAACCCCTCCTTTCAACCTTCTAAGACTTGTGGTAATTACAGAAACCATTAAAGGTGTTATTAAGATGGCTTGGCCTATCGAAATAGCTATAGGTGTATATAAAAGTCCAAGGAACCCTAGTGGTCCAAATCTTGATAAAAGTATGTATAGGAAGAGACCGAGCACAACGGTAGGTATCGAGACAAGTGAATTAAAAATATCCTGGACAATCCCCCTATACTTGAAATCTGTTGTTAATAGGAAGAGGGAGATGGGTATGCTCCATAGTGTGGCTAGAATGGTCGCCAAACCTGACACCATTAGCGATCTAAAAACTATTTGAATTACCTCGTCTAGAAAATTCATGTTCTACCCCCCGTAACTGTTTTTCGATAGTTGCTTCCACGCTTCTATAAGCTCGCTCTTCGGCTTAGACGAAGCTGGATAGAACAGGGATTGTCCAAAATCCTTTACACCGTAGTTTCCGATGATCTTCTGGCTCTCGCTTGAAATTAGGTAGTTTATAAATTCCCTAGCGAGATCCCTGTTGGGGCTTTTCGCCACGATGTAGGCGCTATAAATATTGAACATTATATCACCTTTAGAGACCAATATATCTAATTGGGTTAGTTTATCCTTCAGCTTCAAGAAGGTTCCTATATCTGAAAGTGTGTAGGCTGGCATGTTGTTGGCGACCATTAATGTCTGTGCCATTCCGCTACCGGTATCCTTATACCATCCCTTACCCTCGGGATTAAGACCAGCCATAGACCATAAGAAAAGTTCTCTCTCGTGGGTTCCGGAATTATCTCCTCTTGAAACAAATATTGCTAAACCCTTTTCTCCCGCCATATATATCTTCTTCATTGCAGTTATGGGATCTAGGTTCCTAATGCCAGCTGGGTCATCTTTAGGCCCAACAATTATGAAGTAATTGTAGGCGAAAATTTTTCTTTCAATAATTACTCCTTTATCCATGTATTCTTTCTCAAGTCCAGGAGCGTGAACTAAAACCATATCTGCATCTCCTTGTGATGCTTTACGTAAAGCCTCGCCGCTACCAACAGCTATAAACTGGATGACGACGTTCGGGTGCTCTTTCTTGAATTCTTCTGCCAGTTTATCTAAAAGCCCTGTGGCATAAAGGCTGGTTGTGGTGGATACCCGTAGAACCTTTGTCTCCCTTTTTAGGAGAAACCAGTGTATAAGGAGGGCGGATGCCAGAATTACGCCGACTATGGAGATTAACAATATTTTTCTTTCGAGGTTCATATTTATTCGTTATCCGTTATTTGATAACGGATATATTAACCTTTTCAGCGAAAAGCATAAGGAATCTTGCCTAAAGGTTTTATCTTCCATCTATAGATCCCTATTTTATAAACAATAATTTTTACACCTACTTTCACTGCATCTAATAGTGTCTGTGAAAACTTTGGGTCTGTTTCCCAGTTTGGTTTGAACAGTTTTGCCCCTGGGCGAACCACCAGGAACAAAATATAGGCTTCTAACCCCCTATTAACGGCATTTATAAGTTCTTTAACGTGTCTTCTTCCTCTAATTGTTGGGGCATCTGGGAATAAGGCTATTTCGCCCTTAAGAAGCGAGCAACCCTTAACCTCGAGTAGCTCTTGTGCATCTCCCTTTCGTAGCAGGAAATCTATTCGACTCTTATTAAATACTACTTCACGTTTAGTTATTTCGTAGCCATTTAGAACGTAACCTTCTGATATCAGCCACTCCACTATCCTGGAATGCAATGCAGAATCTATTAAAATTAGGCCGTCGGATGCCTCTACGGCATAGATGTAGTAGGGGTATTTTCCCCTGCCTTGACGTAGGTACACCCTTACACCTGGCTTGAGGAGGTCCTCTAAACGCCCAGGGTCATGTATATGTGCATAAAAGTATTCACCTTTTATATTAACTATTCCTAGAAACCTGTTTAACCGTTTTATAAATAAACCTTCAGCTATGGGGGCTTCGAGATCCATGCCTTAAATCCCTGTTTTCGAAAAATTTAAATCTAACATATATACTATAAGCAACGACGGGTTTCATTGATGGGTTCTGCCCCTCTTTTAGGGCATGGTGATGTTTGTGGGTAGGTCATTTTATCATGACAGGGACTCCCGCAGAGACCAGCGGCGTGTAAGCTACAGGAAATCCAGGGAAAAATACAGGCATTTTCCCAGGGAAAGGGAGCTCAAACCGGTACCTATAAACGGGAAATGTAACCCCCTCTGTCCCTTCTTTCGGTGCGGGAAAGGGGCTTTAACTATCAAACCAGGTAAGGGAGGCTCAATAAAGGCTTTTTGCAGATGGGTTAACGACGACTGCATAGGATACAAATGTCAATTTGCCTACTGTTTTAGGAGAGCCTTGCTACCAGACGGAACGTGTACGTTAGCTCGTCCCAGGAAGATGGAGCAGGATGAAACGGATATCGTTAGCGAGGCTTCAAGGGATGAATGGAGCGAAAACGTGAGAAGAATATTGAGTAAGAGGCTGGGAAGAAGGTTTATGGATGAATTAGATTAAACACACCATTAATTTTATTATCATAGTCTATTCGCTTGACTAAGCATCCTGCAGACAGGTGTCTTTAGGATATTTATTCGATACAGCAAATATTTTTAAGAAAAAGTTTTCTTTTAGCAAACAGGTGTGTAATGTGAAACTATACTGGAAGTTGATTATAGTATCCATTATATGCATCGCCTTCCTAACAATTCTACTACCATTTCAGACCCCTAAGGAACCTCTTCCTCTTCCCCGGATAACGCGGAGTGAGGCGTTGAAAATATCCTCAAATTTTCTCGGGAAAATCCATTTAGCCGAAGTAGCCGCGAAATCCCTTATATACATTACATATGAAGAGGATTCAGCCTTCGATACATTCTACTATACGTATATTAATATGGGTTATACGCTTAATGATGTTATTGAAATACTTCCAGTAAAAAGATGGTTGATAAGATACTTTTACGATAATATGGTGGTAACGATAGGTGTCGACGGGTTTAGCGGTAAAATAGTGTTTTTCAAACTTTTCCTCCGCGGAGACGATGTTTCTTACGGGGAAAACATTGGGTTCATTGAAGCTTATAGTAAGGCTTCCGATTTCCTATCATACATAGACCTAAAACCTAGGGGGAGCTGGAAATTAATAGTGAATGGTTCGAAGATCGAGGATGGGGTAAAGACATATACTTTCGTATGGATGGTTAACGAGTGGCCGCTAGCCTTAAAGGGTAGCCTTGAGGAGAAGATATTCCTTAAAGTAAAGGGCTCAAACGTTGTTTTCTACAAGTATAATCTAACAATCCCGCCAGAATATTATAGGAAAATTTTCCTTGAAATGTATTCTCTCAAGCCATTCTTACCAATTCTTTCAACCATAGTGTTCATCCTACTTCTAGTACCTTCAATAATACTATTTTTACGGAGATACAGTTCGGTGAAGCCCCTGCTTAAACCGACTCTACTTCTCATGTTAATCCTAGCAATAGCGTTTTTAGCTGAAGGAGCTTTAACTCTGGATTCCCTTATATTCGAGTTTCCGGAAGATTATCCAACAAATCTTATCCTCTTTGAAAGCCTTATAACCATAGTCCTTAACGCAGCTACTTATAGTCTTGCATTCATTCCAGCCCTCTTAGCTGCATTTCTCCTAGAAAAGGACAAGAAAAGACTTTACATTCTTACCTCGATTGCGAGAAGAATGCCTGTGGACTCGTCGATATTGCTGAAAAAAGTGACTCTAGGATACTTTACAGCAGCCGTAGCATTGTTGATTTCAACGAGCTTCTTTATGGTTGCTGAGATGCTGTTTAAAGTAGTGTATTCTTCTTTTTCGCTGATCAACCAGCTTTACGCGAGCCAAAGTAGTATAGGCTATATTTTCGTGCTGTCATTAAGTGCAGCCCTTCTAGAGGAAACCCTCTTTAGAGCATTATCCATTAATCTATTTTTGAGTAACTTTAAGAGGGAATCTATTGCTGTTTTCTGTTCCTCTTTAATCTGGAGCCTACTTCATCTAGGATACCCGATTTACCCACTGTGGGTTAAAAGTTTTCAAATCTTTCTAGTAGGGATTATAGTTGGATACGTATATCTTGAATGGGGCTTCGAAACAGTATTGACGTATCACTACGTTTTCAATCTTTTCACATTATCCCTATCCACCTATACTTTGTTCTCCGACATGGAAAAATACATCTTCTTTATGTTGCTGTTCCTACCATTCGTAGTTGTATTCGCTTTGACGAAAATTCATAACAAATTCTTCGCGAAAACTTCATTATTCCTCGATAAAAGTGAAGACCCGTATATCGGTGCTATACGGGAGCATCTCCACGGGGCTAAGAGACTCATGGATGAAGGTAAGTTTCTTTCAGCCTTCACGTTAATGCGTGAAGCGTTTAAACTTTTAATGTACAAGGTTATTGGTGGAAGTATTCGTGAGGAAAAAGAGGCTTGGAAGAGGTTCACTGAAACACCATTCTACAAGGAGCATACGCTTACAATAGACCTAGTTAAAGCTACATTAAACAAATATGAGATCGGGGGATTCTTTGCCCCACCTCGCAATGAGCTTGAAGAACTGCTATTAGAACTTGAAAAGTTAATTGAAGAAATTAGAAAAACTTAAAATAGGGATTTATCTTTTAATAACTTCTGCGTGTTAAATATGAAACTGATAGTTAAACGTATAGGATTTTCCTCGGGAATCCCTCAAGTAATAATAGATGATTCCGTTGCAGAAGCCTTGGGGGTTAAACCCCACGACAGGCTACTGGTAAAATACCGGGGAAAGGAGATTGTAGCAGAGGTTAATGTAGCTAAAGAAGTCCCCTCAAGCAGCATTCTAGTGAACGAGGAGGTTTGGGGCGGACTCGAGCTTCAAGAGGGGGCGGAGGTCGAGGTTCTAGCGTGTGAACCGCCCCTATCGCTACGATATATAAGGGATAGACTTAAGGGGATTCGCCTCGGCTACGATGAAATAAAAACAATCGTTAAGGATATTGTTGCTGGTAGGCTAACTGAAATAGAGTTAACAGCTTTTATTGTATCATACCATAACGACAAAATGAGTGTTGATGAGGCATACTACTTTTCGAGGGCGATGGTCGAAACGGGAAGAGTTCTTGGTCTAGATAGAAAACCCATACTAGATAAACATAGTATAGGCGGCATACCCGGCGACAAAACCACCTTACTTGTAGTACCTATAATTGCGGCTTTGGGATACACTATTCCGAAGACGTCGTCTAGGGCGATTACATCGCCAGCAGGGACAGCAGACAGAGCGGAGGTTTTAATGCCAGTTGATTTATCTGTCGAGGAAATGAAAGAAGCCGTGTTAAAGACGAATGGATGCATTGTGTGGGGTGGGGCTCTCCAACTGGCCCCAGCGGACGACAAGATAATCAAGATAGAGTACCCTCTTTCAATAGATCCCTTTTTCATACCATCCATAATGGCTAAAAAGAAGAGTGTTGGCGCCACACACGTCGTCGTGGACATGCCTATAGGCATGGGCGCCAAAATTAAGAATGAAGAAGAAGCATACTATACAGCTAGAGAGTTCATAGAAGTTGGTAAAAGGCTTGGAATTAACGTTAGATGCGCATTGACTTTTGGGGAACAGCCATTAGGCTATACAGCTGGTCCTTCTCTCGAGGCTAGAGAGGCTCTTCAGGCCTTGAGAAGCATCGGCCCCAAGGATCTAATCGACAAAGCCACGGGTATTGCTGGGCTTCTCCTAGAGATGGTTGGTTTGCAGGGGGGTAAAGCTATAGCCCTTGAGGCGTTGAAAAGTGGTAAAGCTGAAAGAAAGTTAAGGGAGATCATTGAGGCTCAGGGCGGCGATCCTAATGTAAGTGTCGAAGACATTCCCATAGGCTCCAAGAAGTTTATCCTAAGGGCTGATAAAGAAGGTAACGTGATACGCGTGGATAACAGGATTATAGCTCATCTAGCCAGACTTGCTGGAGCACCGCGGGATAAAGGTGCTGGGGTCGTACTTTACGCCAAACTAGGAGATAAGGTAAATGAAGGAGACCCTATTTTAGAGGTTAGAGCAGAGATAGGATCTAAGCTTAGGATCGTAGAAAAGTACCTTGAAAACGTGAAGCCTATAAGTATAGGAAGAATACATGAACAAATGCTGTTGAAGAGCATTAGTGTGTCTCCAGTTGTGGGAGGAGAAATATACATTATAAGATAAAAGTAAAAAGTAAATGGAAACTTTAATCCTTAAATATTTGTCCTAAAGTTAAGGGGATGGGATAAAATGTCGGAATACGATATTGTGGTAGTTGGGGCCGGTACTGCTGGAGCATATGCCTCGGCACTCCTAGCTGAAAAAGGCTTTAAGGTGGCCTTAATAGACATGAAGGCTAAAGGAAAAATAGGTGATAAGGTTTGCGGCGATGCTATAGGAAGCCATCACTTCAAGAATACGGGGCTTGAGCCTCCGCAGATAGGGTCCGATGCTGACGGGATTTTCAAGGGGGTCAGGGTTTTCTCTCCCAATAAAAGGGGATATATAACGGCCGTCGGTGAAGGCTATGCCCTAAATAGATATGCTTTTGGCCAAAGGCTCTTGAAGAAAGCTTTAAATGCAGGTGTTGAGTTGTTCGACAGGCACTATGCTTTAAAGCCCCTCATAGAGGAGTCCTGGGTTAAAGGAGTGAGGGCTAGGAACCTTAAAAACGGTATGATTGTAGATTTTAAATCCAAGGTGGTGATAGATGCTTCGGGGGCGGTCTCCACTATAAGAGTGAAACTGCCTTCGGAATGGTGGGTCTCAGAAAAGGTTTCAAAGAGAGATCTTATAGCAGCATACCGGGAGGTTATTGAGGTCGATGAAGACTTAGACGCGGAATACGCCGATATTTTCCTTGATGTGGATGTTGCTCCAGGAGGATACTGGTGGTTTTTCCCTAAATCGAAAAATATAGTGAACGTGGGTCTAGGGGTCCAGCAGGGTGAGAAAATGCCCAATCCTAGAATGCAATATTTAAAGTATGTTCGTCCAATTATAGAGAAAAAGGGAATACGGAGGATAATTCACAGTGGAGGAGGAATTGTTCCAACCCGTAGGACAATATACTGTATGGTTTGGAACGGCTTTGTAGCTGTAGGGGACGCCGCTTGTACGGCTAATCCCATCCATGGAGGCGGCATAGGTCCCTCTTTACTTAGTTCCCTGGTGGCAAGTAAAACGATCGAAGAGGCCTTTGAGAAAGATGGGCCTTCAATAGAAAAACTATGGCCGTACCATCACAGGTACCACAGTGAATATGGTGTGAAGCAAGCTAGCCTAGATGTGTTACGGCTGTACCTACAGAAGCTTACAAACGAGGATCTAGATTTCATCATCGGAGAAAACATAGTCAATAACGAGGAGTTAACAAACCTTGGATACAAAGGAGAACTGCAGCTCAGTATCCTAACTAAACTTAATTTAGCGTTAAGACTTATGAGAAGACCTACAATACTAAGACAGGTGAAGGTCGTTAAAGATTATATGGATAAAGTTAGAAGCTTGTTTTCATCCTTCCCAAATACTCCAAGAGAATTTCCCGAATGGAGGTTAAAGATAGATGCTTTATTTAACGGTTTTTTGGAACAGATGTCGAAACTATAACAAAAAGCTTATTTTCAAGAATTAATTTATTATTGCGGATGAAGGAAGATTGACTAGCGAGTTAAGCTATAAACCAATATCTGTGAAGGATCTTTTAAGGGGGCTTAAAAACGCTTCGTGGCTCATGGTGAACCTTGCGTACTCTGCTGTGCTTTACAATGATCCACAGTTTGCAAACGAGGTTCTGGTTCTTGAGAAAGCCGTAGATAGAATGGAACTCCTCCTAATGATGCAAGCTTCTCTGGCAACGCGTAAAGCAGAAGAGGCTGAGCGGATGGTGAGCATCTTTAGGCTTGCGTCGGCGACATCACGCATATCTAATGCGGCTGCGGATATAGCTAAAGTAGCGTTCATTAGAGTTAAGATACCTAAGGGAGCTTTCGAAAGCTTTTTCGGAGGAGGGGAGATGCTAGCAAGGATTAAGGTGGACGATACCCTGGCTGGCAAAAAAATAGGAGAAGTATTTACTGAAATCGATGCAATAGTAGATGTGCTGACGGTTAGAAGGGGCTTAAAGATAATACTTGAGCCAAGTAGGTCTTTCATCCTTAGGAAAGGCGATTATCTGATAGTTAAAGGGAACTGTGAAGCTGTAACCCGCTTATTAAAGTATTCAGGTACACAGCCAGAGGAGCCCCGGATCCCAGAAGAGCGCATAGCCCCCTATAGGGACGTCATCGAATCTCTCCTTCAGATAAGGAACACGGCGTTAACTATGATCGATATAGCTTATACGGCGATGCTAACTAAAAGTGAGGATATAGCGGAAAAGGTTGAGGAGCTGGAAGAGTATGTCGATGCAATGCTGGAGGAATTCTCTAATAAGATTCTGGAGTCGGAGCATCTTCCAACAAGCGAGAAATACGGGCTCCTAAGAATAGCTTTTTCAAGTGAAGAAATAGCTGACGGAGCTTTAGCCATAGTTCAGCCGCTTCTCCTCGGCTTAGAGCCCCACCCCTTGATTTCGGACGTCCTTGGAGAAACCCTTGAGAGGATAAGTGTAGTGGAAATGGACGAAGAGGATGAAAACAAGACGTTAATGGAGTTAGGGTATTCTCGGAAAGGAGTATCCGTCCTAGTGGTGAAAAGGAATGACGAATGGTGGATTATGCCCCCTTACTCGACGTTTAAGGTGAAGAAAGGAGACATACTTATTGTAAAATATATTCCTGAATCGCAGGAATTCGTTGAGGAACTTGAAAAAGAGGAGGATAGAAGGGAGATCATCGAAGACATCCAGGAGGAGGAATGGGAAGAAGAATAAGCAATTCAGCTTTAGCATCCAACTAAAAACAATTATTAATTTTAAATATTAAAATATATGGGGGTATCTTGGAAAAAGAGGACACAAGAAAATTATATAATGAATTGCTAAGGAAATACAATAAATGGTACCCCAATGGAGAAGAGGTTCTTAAAAGAGACTTAAGGTACCTAGAGGTTAAAGGATTTTCGAGAGAAGAAGCTTTAAGGGAGCTCTACAAGAAGACCTTTAAGGAGGGCAGACAAAACCTCGAGGACTCCTTAGAGAGTCTTAGAGGAGGAAGTGGAGCAGCCACATTCCTGTTTTTCCTTCTCTTCATAGCAATAATTCTACCCGTATTTTTCGCTGCACCTCCACTAGCGTTTTTCCTTTTTATCGTAATGATGGTATTTTTCATGCTGTTTTCTGCAGGCTCGGTTGAGTGGAGTTTCAGTGAAGTTTTAAGGCTTGAAGGATCTGCGTCTCTCAAAAACCAGCTCATGAAGGAGGTTCCATTCGCTTTTCAGGAAGTAGTCTTAGAAGATGTCGATTCAGAGATGCATGACAATGTACTGACGATCTCGATTCGTTCAGGGAAAGCTGTGAGAGAGCAGAGTGGCAGAAGCGAAAGGATAGTATATGCGGACCTAGGGTTATTTAAGATAAACGCAAGTTTTCAGGAGGAGAACGGAGATTTGCTCGTTAAAGCACGGTATGAGGGTAGTCCTCCCCGAAAATACTCTGATGTGGCTGCAGAGCTTTATGAAAAATATGTTGTCGGGTTCAGAGTAGCGCTTCGAAGAGCATCAGATAAGTTGAAGCCTAAAATGGTGCTGAAGCTCGATTTCATGAAACTAATGAATCTTCTGGAGGAAAAAGGTATCATAGTAAAGGAGGTTAAATGTCCTCGCTGCGGGGCGCCAGTAAAGCTACCTGTGGAAGGTGGTCTAGTATCTTGTTCCTATTGTGGTGCGACTTTCACAGCATATGATGTCTATAAAATAATTAGGGACAATATTAAGGAAATTATATCCCTTGAACCTGAATTGGGGAAAGAATAGGTTATGCGGAGTAAGGATATTAGAGACTTACCTCAAGTAAAGCCAGCAATACTTCAAGAGAGGCTTGGAAAGGGTAAAGCTAGGTGCCTTACATGTGAAAGAAGATGTATTTTAGGGGACGGTGAATACGGTTTTTGCAGGACAAGAATCAACATTGAAGGCCAAATATATACGATGACATATGGTCTTTTATCTGCCGTTGAATCAAGACCAATAGAGATAAAACCTTTCTTTCACTTCTGGCCCGGTTCAACAGCCTTAACGTTCAGCACCTGGTCGTGTAATTTCAGGTGTCCTTGGTGTCAAAACTGGGGTATCTCACGTATCCTACCAGAACCATGGAAAGGTACGTATACTGGGCCTGAGGAAGTTGTTGGAAAAGCCTTGGAAAACCACGATGAAGGGGTTTGCGTGTCCTTCAACGAACCGACTCTTCTTTTCGAATATTCGCTCGATGTCTTTAAAATTGCTAGGAAGAAAGGTCTCTATTCGACCTATGTAAGTAACGGATACATGACGTTAGACGCCTTAAAGATGCTTAAAGAGGCCGGTTTAAACGGACTAAAGGTTGATATAAAGGGATCTAAAAAAGAGTATCTAAAGATAAATGCCGCCGATGTGGATGTTGTTTGGAGGAACTGTAGGAAGGCAAAGGAACTCGGTATCCATGTTGAGCTGGTTTATCTAGTTGTTACCGGAGCTACAGATAACGAGGAATCCATTGTTGAAACCATTGAGAAAACATTAAAAGAGCTGGGGGACGGGGTTCCAATACATTTTACACGTTACTTCCCCGCATACAAGTACAGGGAGCCGCCAACCCCTATAGAAAAACTTGAGTGGGCTTATAAGACTGCCAGAAGAATGGGGGTTAAGTATCCTTATATAGGTAATGTTCCCGGACATCCTTATGAGAACACCTATTGCCCTGAATGCGGGGAAGTTTTGGTAAAAAGATACGGCGCTATGGTAATTAAATACCGGTTAACAGCGGATAAAAAATGCCCTAGATGCGGCGAGCACATACCGATAGCCGGTAGACCTGGAAGACACATTTAACGGGTTTACCATATACCTATCATAAAGTAAATATCCTAATGAACTATAGATACGTAATCTAATTATATATGTTTAGGAAATGAATATAGAAGACGGGGGTGCCCCCGATAAGTTATCGAAATGAATTTAGGAAAACTGTTCAACAAGCAGAAGACATTCTTAGGAAGATAAATGATATCCTAAGCGAGATGAACAGTATATTTAGAAGAGTAAAGGAGAGCGAAAGATTCTCGAAGCGCGGCGGCTTAGACGAAGCGACCTTTAAAGCGTTAAGGGATGAAGCTCTAAGAGAGGCCTGCACGTGCTTCCTAAAGTATCTAGATTTCCTTGAGGAAGCTAAAGTTGCTTTGCAGGATCTTAAGGTAGTTCACGCAAAGGCTATGCTTCAGCTCGATGAAGCACGTAAAGGCAGAAGTATAGGTGCTGAAAGAAGCGATTACTACACGATTCTTAGAGGAAGGTTGAAGGAGATAGCTGAAACCATAGAATCGCTCAACAAGGTTATTAAAGGGTTAAACTCGGAACTATTTCTCTTCCTACTGGAAAGCTATGTTGAGAAAGCATTGGAGCTTAATGGCCTTGACAAGGCTTCTCGTGTAATGGAGTTAGCCAGGGAGTTTGGAGATAAATGGTCTGATGAACGTTTACGTATTGAAAGCGAGCTTTCCTCCCTCGACTCTAGAATAGAGGAGTTAAATGAGAAGCTAAGGGAGATTGAGGTGCGTTTTGCTCTAGGAGAATACGATAAATCGACTTTCGAGGAGAAGCGTCTTGCCGTTGAAAGAGAGCTAGAAAAGATAGTTAATGAGAGGGATGCCAAAGAAAGAATGTTGGAGGAACGGGATGCACGTTTCCTCAGGGCGTTGGAAAAACTAGAGGTGATTTTAGGTGAAAAGCAGTAGGTTGCTCGCGTTAACCTTACTGTTGCTGATTATACTGGGTTTTATATCATATGCTCCTCATATCTCAAAATCGGCGCCCCAAAATCATGTTAAAGGGTTAAAATATAGGAAAATTACATTGTATAATCCGTTTCCCTTCACTCTTAGAAAAATCTTTACTATTGAAATTAATTTCAGTTATGGTGAAGCCGTATCCAAGGGAATTATGGTCCTGGAGGAGAGGGGTGGTCTCTTAAACTTCCAGCTATGGGATGTGGAAGTATATAGTAATTCGGAGTACCTGAAAAGATGTAAAATAAGTATTCTAGTGGAACTCGAACCGTTTTCTGACAAAAGTATCTTGATAGCTTTTACACCAACCCCGCTACCACCCGACCTTCGTTCCGTTTTAACGGAGGGGTTTGTATTCAATAGTACTTCGACAGGCGAGATCCTGGTTTCCACGGATTACTATACCTTTAGTTTCGGCAACTCGACTAGCCCGAAAATATTGGTCTACAATGCATCGTTAAATGGAAGTTGGATCGAATTCACATCCCCTATAGAACTGGGTTGGACTGTTGTATTAAAGAATTCAACTGTGTTAAGCGAGGAAGACTTCAACATCACTGTAAATATAGTGGTAAATGGATCCCTTATCTCCATCGTGAACGTTAATGCCTACTCGCCAGCTGGACTTAAAATCGAGTTTAACTTTACTTTTAACAGTTTTTCACCTTTCATCACGGTGGATTATAGCATCGAAAATGGGGTCGACTTGAAATCCATCTATGTGCCTCTGTTTAGGCTTTCAACCGAATACGACAAGATGATTCTCCCTGATTCGTCGACTGTGAACATAGTTTCCTCTACACCCTTCACCCTTTATCCTCCAACTAGATTCTTTACACTAAGTAGTCCAAATCTACCAAGCCTTGGAATAGCCTTCATCGGAGAATCCAGCCTAGAAAACTTTAGGCCCCTTTTAGAGAAATATAATCAAACTTTAATCAATGCATCTAGAAAACTACCTTGGAGTAAATTGAAACCATGGTGGAGTCTGCTAAACTATCTCTCCAGAATATATTATTCTGAACATCTCCCAGCACTCAACATAACAACGCTTACCTCAACGTTAACAGGGTTAAGACAGCTTTTACCACTTGCACAACAACTTTTCTCAATAAACATTACAAATGATCTTTCTTTACTAGAGAACACAACTCTTGCTAAACGTATTGTTGGAGACAGATACGGTTTAACAACGTTTATAGCGTTTCAGTTAAACGAGACAACCTATGCGGCGAACGGTCTAAAGTCAACCATATTAATGGCCATTCCATTAATCGATCAAAACAACTTTAAGGCAAAACTACTTGCCTCGTTGATGGGAGTTAACACCGTAATTGTCACACCCTTTACGGCGTTTGTAGAAGCTCCTGAAGAGGCGGAAGTTGACGAGGCATTTGAGATAAAAATTGTTTTAAAGACGTTCAAATCCCTGGAAAACATTACCCTCGAGTTGGATTATCCCGTTGAAGGCTTTGAAATCCTGGGAAACAGAAGCATCATTCTAGCTAATGTTTCGTCCAACATGATATACAATTATACATGGAAGCTCATACCACGCCTTTCAGGAGAATATTCATTGAACGTTAACATTGTTTCAAGTAAAGGTGATATAACTATAACATCTACGATAAACGTGACTATTCCCCCGCTTTACCCTCTGCCAGAAAAGGTGAAAACCCACAATATCACGGTTGAAGTTGTTAGGTTGGATGGGCAACCTATCTTTGGACGTTTAGTAAAATTGATTAACGTTCTCGAAAACACCACCACTGCTGTGGGTGCAACGGACGAGAATGGAACTGTTTCTTTCCTGAATATTCCTGAGGGAGTGTACCTAGTTCAGGTGTGGAGTGACACAGCTGTTGAAAACAAGACTATAATATTAGATTCAAACAAGAATATTAAACTCACCCTCAAGTTGCAGGACTTGGAGGTTTACGTTAAGACGCCGACTCTAAAGCCTATACCTGGGGTTCTTGTACAAATATACGACACCAGTGGTGAGCTTATTTTTGCAGGTATTACAGGTTCTAAGGGAGAACTTATTTGCAGGAACCTTCCTATTGGAAATTACACAATTTCCGTTCAATTCTTTGGTCGCATAGTAAACACTATGACCGTAGACCTCTTACATAATCCAAAGGTGGAAGTTTTTCTAGAGGCCTTCAGATTAACACTTAAAGTGGTAAGGGAGAAGGATAAACCTCTTCCCCTAGCGGAGGTCGAGGTTCGAAGCGTTTCACAGAAGTTCCGAAACTTGGTGATAACAAATAGAACTAACATGAATGGAACAGTAGTCTTCTTCCTACCTAAAGGTAGATATGTAGTTTCAATTTCTAAGGGACAGTACACTAGTTTACTGGACGTCGAGCTTGATAAAGATATGGTTCTTCTTGTAAAAAGCAGTAAAAGCAACACCCTATGGATACTGTCGGCTATTACGGCTGTACTTTGGAGTGGTTTCACTTTCTACTGGTATAGAAGTACAAGCATGTTGCGTAAAGAAGAGGAAAGATACAAGGAGCTTTTATCCAGGCTCGAAGAATATTATTCAAAGGGACTGGTTGAGGAGAAGCTCTATCTAAAGTTGAAGAACGAATATGAAGAAAAACTTAGGAGGATAAGGGGTGGAAGATGATGAAGTTTAGAAATATTCTTTTATTACTGTTACTCTTTTCGACTGCTTTTAGTTTGATGAATTTAACGGCGCAACCACAGGTGGAAGCTCAAGGCACCACATATATCGTGTATATTACGGTTAGAGACTACTTTACCAACAATCCTCTCGTGGGCTTAAATTTAAGTGGAATAATTAGATTCGGTACATTAACATTATCTTTCGACGCTACTATTAATAGTTCAGGGGCCAGTTTAATTAAAGTACCGGAAACATATGTAACAGCCTTAGGTAGGAATCCACCCTATCTCACGAACATATATATTCAAGCATTTGATGACACTCCACAAGTACCGATAATGGTTAATGTTATTCTTCTCGATGAAAGGAAAATAACCGGCTCATTTGACCCATCATATAACGTCTCAAGTCTATCTGCTAATATTCATTGTCCCATTATACGTAGAATAAATGTAGTAATATACAGGATCGATGTTCGGCTTGCCCCAGGAATCTACGTGAATATTTCACACTTTAACCCGATAACAGGTATTAAGGAACCAATAAAAGTTTCACCGGCACTGCGGGTTAAAAACTCTGAGACTAGCTACGAGACTGGCTACATACTACCAGTAGGATATCCCGTTCTCCTAGAAACGAAGCAATGGAGCGGCAGGGTGATCGTCAAGGATCTCAACACCACGGAGATTCCTCTGACAAAATATCTACTGGAAGCCCTCTTACCACCATATATAGATGAGGTAGAAGACGAGGCATCCTGGCTTACCGAGCTTGGATATACCACTGCTATCTCCGAAGATGATGTACAAATACTTAATTTCCTATACAATGAGGCTATGGAGGCTCTGGAGGAAAAGGACTACGAGGGTATGAGTGGAGCAGTATCTAATTTTCTAGAGTTTGTAGCTTCCATCAAGGGTAGGCTAAACTCTCTGAAGAACATGATGCTCTACGCTTCTATAGCCTTCCTCATGCTGGTGTTTGGATTCACGTCCGTTATAGTACTTTTCTTCATAGAGAAAAGAGAGTACATGGACTTAGCTAGAATAGGCTTCTTTTTCCTGGTTTTCGCGACGCTTGTTTTAATGGAACCGGCTGTCAGGGTCTCGACGGCTTATCTTCTGTCTGTACTAGGAGTAAATATCTTGGAGTTGGACTATGCAGCCATCATAGCTGCATCGTTGATTCTAGGAGCATTAGTATACTTCTTCTATCTCATAGTCTCGATTAAAACAAAGCCTGTAAGCCAAAGCGCCGTAACCATGGCGATACGATATCTTAAAGCCAGGAAGCTGAGAACAATCATGGTGGTATTTACACTTACATTAGTGGTTGCATCCACTGTAGCAACATTAGGTGTGTCCCTTGAAACCCCCTTCATAGAGGAGAAAAGCGAATGGAAATACGGGTTTGAAGGAGGAGTAATAATATTCAGTGGTACGCCTGCCAAGGATTTCGAGATCAAATGGCTTACTAGAAACCTTAATATAACCGAGTATTCGCTCATTAAAACAGAGAAGGAAATTTATCCTTTAAGCGGTTTACTGGGCGAAAATCTAATGCTAGAGGTAAAGGTCATAGGGATCAACCCTGCTTTCTTCGCCCGGTACATGAACTTTTCGAGCTACATTATGGGAGGATATCTGGTCAACGGGACATCAACAATACTAATACCATTAAGCTATTCGAACATCCTTAACCTTGGCGAAACAGTTAACGTGGGGTTGCTTCAACCCTCTCCTGAAGGAGCTCTCACGGTGGTTGCCATAGCTCTCACCGACGTTTTTCTCGCAGGATTCTACGACGAGGCATCGGTGCTACCTCTCTTTAATGTAAGCGGGTATTCTCTTTTACCCCTAGGAGAAGAGTTTTCTTACGTTTTGGTGCCGGAGGACGTGCTTCCAGGGGAATATTTTGACGTTAGGGCAATGTACTTCAAGGCAAAGCTCTCCAACGAGAGCATAGAATTTCTCAAGAAATTTGTGGCATTTAGAGGGGCAAGAGTAGTGCTTTCCACAGGAAAAACATTTTACAAACCATTAATAATAAGCATTAAAGGAGCATCCAGTGCGATAATAATGCTAATTTTCTCCTCGGTTTTAGTAGCGGTTACTATGTATGCTATGACCGAAGACAAGAAACGGGATCTCGTGACAATAGCAGTACTCGGGGCATCGCCGAGGGATGTGGCTCAACAAATAATATTAGAGGGGTTGATCATAGGTTTCATATCGTCATTTCTAGGATGCTTCCTAAGCCCTGTTTTGGCTGAATCCCTGAAAATCATAGTTAGCGCAACGGTGCTACCCTTCGAGGGCAGAGCATCACTAACTCTAGATTCAATGTATCTCTCACTTCTAATCGGCGTGTTGTCATCTATCGTGGGTAGTTATCTTCCAGCAGTAAAAATGAGGCAGGTTTCTCTGATGGGGAGGGAGGCAAAGAAGGTTTTAAGCCCGGAGGATCTAAGGCTTGTTGGTGAAGAAGCTATATACACGCTACCTCTACGGGTATCCTTATTTGAGACGAACCTGTTATACAGGTTTATAAAGGAGGCTATAGTCTCGCCCAAAGAGGTTATAAGCGAATATATGGGAGAGGATGGAATGTTCCGCTTTACTCTAGGCATCCTTACACCAGACAACTTTCCAATAAACGTCACTTTACGGACTGTTAAGAAGGGTGATGAGGTTCTGCTTGAACTAAGCATACCCGCCGAGTTTAAAGAATATCTGCATTTAAGCGAAACCATTAGGAGAATAGAGGAAAAGATACTACATTACTCCGAGTGGAAGGAGGATAAAGTCAGGTTGATGTATATCAGAAGGGAGAAGCCTGAAGCACCTAAAACACTTGAAGACTTGCTTCAAGATGCTCATTCGCTTTATTCCGAATATGAAGACATAGTGGAGAAAAGTAGAAGGTTGGAGAGGATAAAGCATACAGTGTCGCCTAGAACCTATAAAATGTATAGAGACAGGTACGAGAAGAAGCTTTCTGTACTCGCAACGAGGCTTCGTATGGTTTCGCTAAAACTTGAGCCACACTACAAGGAGCTTAAAGCTAAATTATCCGATGTTGTCTCTAGAATAGAGGAGCTTGACGTAGCCTTCAAGATAGGAGAATTAAGTGAAGAAGAGTATCTAAGAAAAGTAGAACCTCTACGGAGAGAATATAATGACATCAAAGGCAAGATCGATGCTATAGAAAAGATAAAAACGGTTTTAAAGGGAAGGCTCATATAAAAGAAACGGGTTTTTAATCACACTAGTTTTTTCTCTTCCTTAGATTTTTCTTGTAGTCAGTATACGATAGAAGAGCTTCTCTTATCGAAATTATCAGACGCTGTAGATCGGAGGAGGTTAATAGCCTAAGGCTTTTTGATTTAATTCTTACGATCGGCGTAATCTCCATGCTTTTTAGCGGTATTTCGATGACAATGTTTAGGAACGCTACCTTTGAAGTAAGGGGGCTCTTAAAGCCTCCCTCCACTATTACAAGAACCCTATCTTTTTCAGACGGCTCTTTTATCAGCTCGATTTTAGATGGGAGGAATCCCCATTGTGTGCCTCCACCTGCTAGGTTGTTGGGAAGATTGTTTTCAAGATAATGTATAAAGATGTCTATTTCCTCCCGCTTTAGTCTGAGAAACGGTTTAAGAGTTATCTCGTTCTTTCCCTTAGTCTCTATTTTTCCTTCTCCTCTTCTCAAAAGCTGGCTTGGAACCACTTCAAGGATCGCGTTCCTAGCTGGTATGAGGTAGCCTATTGAAGAGGATATAAGCGAAATAAACATTGTTATGAGGAAATAAAACAGTTCTATGGTAGGATATATTGTGGAGTATCCTTCTATGTAATAGTACATCGATATCATGATTCTCCCTAAAACATATCCTATTAGCCCGCCCATCATTCCGACGCCTACTCCCTCCACAAGTATTTCCATAGCCAGATCTGCAGGCTTAGCGCCGATGCAACTTAAAGTCATAAGGTCTTTTTTCCTCTCATAGGCGCTTGCCAGGGCATTGACGCTTATTATAAATATGGCTATAAGGGTGATAATTGATTGGGACATCCAGTCTCCAGTCACAACCTCCGCTAAATCGATAAACGTCTTTTCTAATATCTTCTCTTCGAGTCCGAGTCTTGCCAGGAAAGTATAACCTTCAACCAGTTTCACGGTGTCGCTTCCAGGCGGGGTATATGAGTATAGATTCGTGTAGGAAAGCAAAATATCGTTAAAGGTTTTGGGGTCGAGTTTTTCGAAAATAAGGACAATTTTGTAGATTTTCCATGTGGGGTCTATGAAATCTATGGGTAGAATCAAAAATGCATTAACATTTTTCCCGGCAACTGGGTCGTATAAAATAGGTTGGCCATCAATATCCAATAAACGGTTTATCGTAGAGGAGTTTAGTATTCCAGCTATACTTGTTTTTATGCCGTCCACTACTATTTGATCGCCGGGCTTGAGATTAAACTGGAACATTAAAGCTGTATTTACATAGACTCCAGAGGCGACTTCAAAACCTCGTTTTTCAATATATTGGTTAACAAATGTTAGGTTCGTTGCTAGAGCTGTTACATGGATTATATTTCCTTCCGGTAACCTGAGTTCAACGGTTTTAAAGGCGAGAATATTATTTTGAGAGCTGAGTTCCAGAAGGGCCTTCGCTTCCCCCAAGGTCATGTATTCAAGTGAACTTTCATCATTCAAGTCTATGCTTCCGTCAGGCATTTTAATGTATTCCTTCCAGATTCTAGCTTTCGTTAAAGAGATGAAGTTCAGTCCACTTGTGTTCTTCTTTAATGTTTTTTCTGCAGGTACAGGACCGTACATGCCTGCGCCATGGATCATAACCCCTGATGCAACTACAGAGACCGTGATAATTATAAGCGTGAACCTCAGTTTTCGTCTCTTTAATAAGAGTAATGAATACCTTATTTTATCGGATTTTATAAGCATATACCCGAAAAATATCGATATCACTAAGCTCATTAACATGAACATCGTTCCGCCAATTATTATCAGCTGTCTCTGGGAGCTACTCAAGTATATTCCTCCATTATCGACGAAGAGCTTAGGAGTATATATAAGAAAGAACTTGATCTCTGGACATGTATAGGTGAAGACAACGATAAGGACTGAAAAAACCACTAGTGTTGAAAACAGAAGCCTTTTTTCAAAAAATATTCTAGAAAGGAATAAAGAAAACAATGCTAGTACCATGAAAACTATGGGGGAGTAGAAAAAGTTTGCTAATATTATTCTTTTTACATCGCTCTGGAGATACTTGTAGTTGTCTAAAGCCAGTTTAACGTACGCGTTTACTCCTTCAAGGTCTCTTTTTTTAAGCGATTTAAAGGCGGCTGTGAAAAGGTTGTTAAAGGCCTTTGTTTTCACAACGTATATGTCTGCTTGTAGTCCTCCTGTGGAAACTATGTTAAGGGTTTCCTCAAGCCTGTTCTTTACGTTCAGATACAGGTTTTCTAGAACTATTTCTCCAAAGTCTATTTCTTCACCGTAATCCTTGAGGTATATAGGTATGGTGTTTTTCTCTAGGAGATAAGTTTGCGAGCCATATTTATAAAGCAATTCGACAACAAGATTGAATCTAATGGGCTCTGTAACTGGTTTGACTATAAACTTTTCATTAAAGGATTTTATCCAATTAACCTCAGTAAAGTAGAGCTGATACTCGTCGCCTAAATTAAGTTCAATGAAGCTGGAGTTGACTTTTTCACCCGGCGTTAGCTCCACATCAACCTCTACAAGTCGCGTGTAGCGGGTACCGTTACTATAACTAACGGTATCTGAAGGCACTAACGTTATGTATGTTAAATAAGATGCTGTGTTCTCCGAGAAGTTGAGGCAATAAGAAATTCGAGGATTATAGTATACTCTCTCCCATCTATTGTTGATACGAACCCAGGCTCTTGCATACTTCGGTGCAAATTCGATGTATAATGGGACATTAAATGACAAGATTATTGGTATTTCCTTCTTATATTTGTCTAACGTAAAATTGAAAAATATAGGTGTTCCGGAAGATATTCTTGAAGATAATATGAAATCTCCGTATCTAATAGTTACAAAGACATCATCAAAATTGGTATCTTTAAGCATAAATTTGAAAGGAAGAGTGTAGATAGTCTTTTCTTCAGGCTTTAAGTTTACTGGAGTTATTGATATAATACCTATAATCAACAAAAAGATTGATGCAAGAACATATCTATGTTTATAAATCATTTTATATAGCCCTGCAATAAATGTACTTTATGTTATATAAATTGTTTTCTGAAAAATTTATTACATAGTTACATGTAATAAGGTAATTGAAGAATCATGAAAGAAGAATATATTGGTGAAGTTGACAGAAAGATAAAGGAATTAAAAGAGGAAATGTTACGGCTGAAAAGGGAATTTACAGAAGAATTGGATAGAATAAGAAGGGAAGGGAAAAATCTCTCCAGTAGAGACGACTTTAAACGATTATTGAACGAGATTAATGATCTTTCGCGTAGGGTGTCCCAGAGCTTAAATTCGATAATGAAGGAGTCAACTACATTAATGGAGGAGATTACACGTGATATTCATGAGGCGTTAAAAAGAATGGATCTCGAGCACAGTAAAAAGCTGGAGAAAACACTAATTCAATACAGGGAGGATGTTAAAAGAATGATAGACAATTTCAAGAATTTCGCTGTGCTGTTCCGTAGTGAAGCACGGGCTTTAAGTAGGGAGCTCTGGGAAAACATGAAAGGAATTTCCTGGACAACTGTGTCGACGGTGAGGCTTTCAAGAGAGGACATGGATGTGATAAACATGTTGGTTGATGCCGGGGTCTTCAGAACCAGAAGCGAAGCCATAGCCTTCTTTGTACATAAAGGTATCGAAGCCAGTAGGGACTGGCTTTCTGAATTTAAAAGTAAAATAGAAGAATTGAAGAAGGTTAGAGATGAGATCTTGAGACGTATCAAGGGAAGCGTCGAAAATAGTGGTAAAGAGATACAGTAATATTCTATTGATGGAGGATAAGCGGATTTAGCGAGAATTTTATATAGTTCCTTTCTATTTTCCACCATGGTGCCCCGATGCGCCAATTTCATTAGACAGGGAGAGGGCGTGTGTTTTGCTTATCCCCGAAAAACAGTATAAAATTCTTCTTATCCTAGCAAAGGAAGACGGTAGACTCAGGGTTGAGGAGCTTTCCAAGAAACTTTCGGTAGACCCATCTGTATTGATGAGGGACCTAGCTGAACTAGAGAACATGGGGTTAATAGATACTGAAAAAATTACAGCCTACGAGATACGGTTAAGTGACGAAGGGAAAAGATATCTTAGTAAAGGGTTTCCTGAAGAAAGGTTGTTAAAGGCTTTACTGAAACAGGGCAAGAGCATCCCGTTATCCATTGTTTTCTCCGATAAATTTTTGGGCGAATTTCAGCTCGAAAGAAAAGAGGCTAAAATAGGCTTAAGCCATCTTATTTCACTTAAAACAGCGAAAGTTAAAAATGGAATCTTGGAGTTAACTGGGGATCCTGACAGGGCTTTAGCGGAGATCAGGGATTTACGTTTAAAGTTAAAAGATTTAGATGGAGTAACCACAACTAAGCTAAAAGACTATATAATCTACTTTAAGAGAAGAAGGCTAATCGACGTTAGGGATAGAAAAATACTAGAAATAGGGTTAACTAAGAAGGCAACACTGTTACTAAAGGAGGGTAAACTGAAACCGGTAAATGTCGTAACGCGTTTAACGCCAGAATTAATACTAACAGGTGAATGGAGGAGCGTCTACTTCAAGAAGTTTGATTTAAGCGTCGAGATACCTGAACTGTATCCAGCACGTAAACACCCATACATGGAGTTGCTGGATGAGATCCGTGAGATACTTGTTTCACTTGGTTTTGAGGAAGTTAAAGGACCACATGTTGAACTAGAATTCTGGAACTTCGATGTTCTCTTCCAGGCACAAGACCACCCGGCTAGGGAAATACACGACACGTTTTTCTTGAAGAAGCCTAGCAAAGGAACATTAAACGATAAGGATCTAATAGAAAAGGTTAAAGAGACGCATGAAAACGGCTGGAAGACAGGATCCAAGGGATGGGGTTATAAATGGAGTCTTGAAAAGGCCCTGAAACTGATATTAAGAACGCAGACGACGGCTGTATCTATGAGGGCATTATATGAGAAAGGTGAAGGCGAATACAGATGTTTTTCTCTTGATAGGGTTTTTAGACCTGAAACCCTTGACCCAACGCACTCGATGGAGTTTTACCAACTTGAGGGAATAATGGTGGGTGAAAACGTAACATTCAGAAACCTACTCTGGTTCTTTAATGTACTTGCAGATAAACTCGGTCTAGGTAGGGTCAAAATAAAACCAGCATACTTTCCCTTCACAGAACCAAGTGTAGAAGGTTTCATAAAACATCCTAAACTAGGGTGGATAGAGGTGTTTCCCGGGGGAATGTTCAGACCAGAAGTACTCAGACCTCTAGGAATCGAAAAATGTAATGTGGCTGCATGGGGCATAGGTATAGACAGGATAGCCATGGCCCTCCTGGACATCGACGATATAAGGGATCTTTTTTCCCCACGTATAAGCTTCCTTAGAGGCAGAAAAGTGCCTTTAATCAAGAGTTTACTGGGGTGAGGGTAAGCAATGCCCGTGATCGAGGTGAATTTAAGGGATTTAGAGGATCTTTTAGGAAGAAGCCTTACCGTAGATGACATAGAAAAATACCTGCCAGCACTCAAATGCGAGATAGAATTAATCGACGATGAAACAATAGAATATGAAGCAAGCCATGATAGACCCGACTTATTCTCTGTCGAAGGTTTGTCACGTGCACTAAAAGGCTTACTTGAGATAGAAACTGGTTTAAGAAGGTTTCATATAGGTGATAATAGTTTTTCATTAATAGTTAGAGGCCCACAATACAGGCCTTACGCGTTAGGTGCTGTCGTGAAAAACCTCTCTCTTCATGAAGAAGCTGTCAAACAGATAATGAACCTTCAGGAGAAACTTCATGGAACCTACTGTAGAAACCGAAAAAAGGTTTCAATAGGCCTTTATGACTTAGATACCATTTCTCCACCAATATATTATTTAGCTGTTAATCCAAGCGAAGTTAGATTCATACCCTTAGAATACGATTACGAGATGACTCTAAACGAGATCCTCTTAAAAACGGAAAAGGGTCGAATGTACTCCCACCTAGTAAAGGGCTATAAGGAGTATCCTTTGTTAAGGGACTCTAATGGAAGAGTTCTATCATTTCCGCCTATAATTAATAGTGAAGACACAAAGGTGACGGTGAACACAAGAAACGTGTTTATAGATGTTACTGGAACGGATTTATCGACTATGATGAAGGTGCTCGTGGTCATGGTTACTAGTGTAGCTGAACGAGGGAACCCCGAGGAAATAGAGTTAGTGGAGGTTAAGGCATCCGGTGGCTCGACAATGATATCGCCTGACCTCAAGGTGGAGGAAAATCGGCTTAGCATTGATCTGATAAAGAGGTTAACGGGCATTAACGTTGAAAGAAAGGATGCTGTAAAGTTTCTCAGAATGATGCGACACGACGCAGAGGATGAAGGTGAATATCTGAAAGTGAAAGTTGCGGCATATAGGCTAGACATCCTACATCCGGTAGATCTAGTCGAAGACATCCTCATGGCCTACGGTTATGAAAATATATCCCCTGAACCTTTACCAGCACTGCATCCAGGCAGAATTCACCCGCTAGAAAAAATTTCCAGTAAATTTAGGGATGTTCTGGTAGGTCTAGGTTACACTGAGGTCTCAAACTACATGTTAAATAATCCAGAGACGCTCGCCTGGAAGATGAAGCTAGGTGAGGTGAAGTTGATCGAAGTCGAAAACCCGAAGATGGAGAAGTACACTGCCCTAAGAAACTGGCTGATACCGGGCTTACTTGAGGTCGCATCCGTGAATTCTAAAGTAGGCTATCCACTAAAAATATTTGAAATTGGAGACATAGTAGTTGTTGATGAGCGTTCAAGTAATAGGGCTAGAAGCGAGAGACATCTGGCATGTATTAGAGCTTCGCCCGAAGAAACGATAACCAACATGCTGGTCCTAGCTAAAGCCATAATGAAAACCTTTGGGCTAGAATATGTGTTTAAAGAATCAGACCACCCCAGCTTTATTCCCGGACGCTTTGCCGAGGTTTATTCAAATAACGTTAAAGTCGGGTTCTTAGGAGAAGTGCATCCAGAGGTCCTCCTAAACTTTAGATTAACGGTGCCAGTGGTTGCCCTAGAAATAAATCTTAACGTTTTGAAGGAAATAATCACAGGTAAGCTAAAAAGGTAAAATTATATCATTTATTATGGTATAGGATATATGTCTAATATTGGTTTAACAACCCGTGAACAAGAGTATCTCGAGGCGATATACCTCCTAGAGAAAACCAAAGGTTTTGCCAGGATAAAGGATATAGCTGGTGTTCTCGAAGTTAAACCGCCCAGTGTTGTGGAATTCCTCGAAAGACTCTCAGAAAAAAAGTTTGTAACGTATGAGAAGAGGGAGCAAATTAAGTTAACTAAAAAGGGGAAGCAGGTCGCCGAGGAAATATATCATAGACATACAGCTCTAAGAGATTTCCTAAAAAACGTGTTGTGCATCCCGGAGGAGGTTGCAGAAAAAGATGCCTGCTATATTGAACACGGGGTTCATGCGAAAACCATAAGAAATATCCTTCTCTTCCAGGAATTTTTAGAAGAAAATCCGCATGTTGGTAACATTATAATAGAAGGATTCAAGAAATATTTATCTAAAAGGCTTAATGAAGCCTAGTAGACAATATATTTAGATGCTTTTCGATAATTTTTCATTCCCAAAACTTTCATTAAGACATCACGGTTTATATTCACCCCGTTTTCCCTCAAAAATATTAATTTCCTAGCCCTTCTGGGACCTATACCTGGCACCTTTAAAAGATCGATATAAGAAGCCTCGTTTAAATCGATCGGGTACAGATATTTGTGCGTCACTGAGAAAAATAGTTTAAGGTCTCTAACCTTCGGAAACATGGCAGTAGTGTCTAATAGACTTTGCAGATCCCTAAGTTTGAAGGCATAGTGTTTCATTAGGAAAAATGCTTGGTAAAGCCGCTTTACTCTATCCTTTGGGCATGGAGGCTTGGATTCAAGGGGTGTCCCCTTTATTGGCGTAAAGGGACTGTAATACACCCGTGTAATCTTTAAATGTTTAATGAGATTAAATGTTGTCGAAATCACTTGTTTGTCGTTTTCACCCAACCCAACTATCATCTGAGTTGCTACACCAGCTTTAAGGCAACCCTTACTTCTTAAAGTCATCCATGCTCTTGAAGAGGTTTCCAGAATCCTCAAAATATCTTGCTTATAGCTTCCTTTATCAGGAGCTATTTCATAAAATAAAGATGAGTCGACGGCCTCTATATTTACTCCAATTCTATCTGCCACCCTAGCGGCTTCCCATATGAGTCTTCTAGGGGTTCCCGGCATGAGTCTCAAGTTGATATATCCGTTAAATCCCTTTTCTCTAAGAAGAAATGCAATTTCTATCTCTTTTTCTACAACGTTTTCTGGGTCTGAGAATACTCCAGAAGACAAAAATAAGCCGCTTACGATATCCCTTTTCCATAGATTTAAAGTAAGATTAACCAATTTTTCTGTACGCCATGTGGTTCTACATACCCTTCTTTCTCTACGTAACGCACAGTACTTGCAACTGTTTTTACAAACACTCGAGTACAAGGTTTTTAGAAGACGTATCCTCTTCCCGTTTTTCCAAGCATAGCTTAACGGCAATGCGTCGAGATCCCATTTAGAAAAAGCCATAAGACATTTTTCTCTGAGACTGCTGTACTGAAGCTTAGGAGAAGCCATTACCCTAGCCACAATATAACTACTCAAGGGAGAGTTAATTAGTTTCTCTAAAAGAGGTAAATGAAAATATTTTTACTACAGATAAATACGTCGGCATAGGTTGAGTTTTCCTCGACTAATAGCATTTTTAGACACTGATGTAGCGGAACGGTATTATTATATATAAAACGAGCATAATATATATCACAGGTATTTAATATGAACCATAAAGAAGGACACTTAGGGAAATTCAGAAGATTTCCATTGGGCATGCTCGCCTTTATATTTACACTAAAAGTTCTGTCAGAGAAGCCGACACATGGATATCAACTTGCAGAAGAGATCTCTAAAAAATTGGGAAAAGAGGTTCCTAGGCCAATGATATACAATATCTTAAAACATCTTGAGGAAAGAGGTTTTGCCACATCTAAATGGGAGTTTGGTGAAAGCGGACCTGCGAGAAAAATATATTATATAACCGAGGAGGGTCAAGAGGCACTAAAGAGGAAAATAGAAAGAATAAGAAAATTCAAGGAGTTACTCGAGAAAATACTTGAATAACATCACCTAAAAACATCTTTTCAGAGCTAAATTAACTTAAGATGTTTTAGGTAAATATTATTAAGTAAATACATTTGTACCATATACGGTTAACTGTATGAGAATTAAACTTTTTCAGTTAGAGGCAGTTAACCAAAAGGAACATAACTTGAGAAAAATATTACAATTTCTAGACAACTCTGACTGTGATCTAAATGTTTTCCCTGAATATATTATGGGTGTAAATGACAGATTCTTGACGCGCGAGTACGTTAAGAGGATTGCTGAACCTATCAATGGGGATTTCGTCAGTTCTATACTTGAAAAATCTAGAGAAAAGGGGGTCGCAGTAGTGTTTACAATGTTTTTAAAGGAGGATGGAAAAATATATAATGCCGCTATATTCGCTAATAAAGGTAAGATACTTTCCATCTACAAGAAGATTCATTTGTTTGATGCATTTGGCTACAAAGAATCAAGTATATTTACCCCAGGTATAAAACCGACTATCGTGTCGTATAAAGGGTGTAGGATCGGGCTTGCAGTATGCTTCGATTTAAGGTTTCCTGAATTATTTAGGTTTATGAGGTTAAAGGGTGCAAACATGTTTATCGTTCCTTCAGCATGGTATAAGGGAAAGTATAAGCTGTTGCAATGGTTTTCGTTAATTCAATCTAGAGCACATGAAAACGGATGCTATACCATAGCAGTAAATCAGGTTGGTAAATTCTTTACTGGACATAGTTTAATTGCGTCTCCCCTAGGGTATATTGTGGTAGATTTAGGAGAGGAAGAGAAGGAATTTAGTGTAGAGCTTGATTTAAATGAAGTGGAAGAAGCCAGGAAAAATTTTCGGTTAGGGTATTTATGGAAGGGTCATTTATATAGGGAATGGTTTGAGGAACTATGAGCACTAAAAATTTATTGTTTTTCTACTTGCTAGGGGATCGGTATGGCTGAAAGGTTGCCCCTGTTTTCGTTAGAGCGGTGGCAGAGTGAGCGGGAGAATTACGCTAAAATCCTCTTAAGTGAAAGTGGGGTAGAACCGTTTACACTAAGTGAGTTAGAAAAATATGTCGGTAATAAACTGTTTTCCGAAGACTTCACCATTGATTACGGCTGGACTCATGGTAGCCTTCAGTTAAGAGAGAAAATCTGCGGACTCTATAATGCTGATATTAAGCCCGAAAACATTTTGGTAACATGCGGAGGGGCAGAAGCTAATTTCCTTGCAGTTTTATCTCTTATAAGGAAAGGCGACCCTGTTATAGTTGAGATGCCGAATTATATGCAAATACATGGACTGCTTAAATGGATTGGTGCAAAGGTCTATGGGGTATGGAGAAGACCCGAAAACGGTTTTGTCTTAGATATAGGCGAAATACGAGATTTAGCTGAAAAGGTTTCCGCTAAAGCCATATTTATAACAAACCCCAATAATCCCACCGGTAAAATACTTTCTAGAAAAGATCTGGAAGAACTTTCAGATTTTTCCCGTAGAAAGAGATGCATACTGGTGTTTGATGAAGCTTATAGAGGCCTAGAGCACAATGGTTCCATTACTCCAAGCGTCATCGAGATAAATGATTTAGATTATAGTGTTGTAACATCAACTTTATCCAAAACTTTTGCTCTCCCAGGACTCAGAATTGGATGGCTTATTGCGAGAGAAAGCGTCGTCAAGAGGGCTTGGAGCATCCATGATTACACAACCATCGCTCCTGCCAAGATAAGCGATCATCTAGCTACATTAGTTCTGGAACCTGAGGTTGCTAAAAAGATTAGGGAACGATGTTTAAACATAGTTTTGAAAAATAAAAATTATTTAGAAAGAAAGTTGAAAGAGAAGCCTAAGCTCCTTGAGGTTGCCTGGCCGGAGGCTGGGGCGTTTTTCTTAGCGAAGTTAATGTGGACCAATGAAAGCTTAGAGGTTTGTCAAAGGATCTTTTTGAAAAAAGGTATTTTAATCGTACCTGGAGAATGCTTTAACCTTAAGGGATACATTCGCGTTGGGATGGGCCAAAGGCCAGAAAAATATGTGAAAGCGCTAGATGAACTGTTTAAAGCTTTAGATGATTTGCGCGGCTTAAAATTGAAGGTTTAACGACGACCTATCGGAATAATGTACAGTATAGGCTTTTGGTTTAAGTTCCTTAACGATGTAATTGAAGGCCTTCCAGGGATCGGCTTTTTCACCACAAGTATATACGTCCAAGGTAGCATATGAATACTTAACCCATGTATGTAAAGCTATATGCGATTCATCTATGAGAGCTATTACTGAGACTCCTCCTTTATCTCCTTCAATTCTCCACGACTTTACTTCTATCAAAGTTGCTTCAGCAATTTTTACTGCATTTATCACTATTTTCTCTAGGTATTCTTTATCTCCTAAGAGTCTAGAGTCTACTTCATAGAGGTTGCCGTAAACATGGCGTCCAACTACAATATTTTTCTTTGACATGGCTCTAGCATCATTCTAGCAGAGATGTATTTAAATTTTCCCTGAAAATCCGTTTCCCTAGGAACTATACTATATATTTTTGTTATCGTCTGGAATTCAAAATTTTCAGGGTGTTTTTAATGAAGTTTTATATTCCTAGTGTTGTTACTTTTCGTTATTATTACTGTGTTTCTACTGTTTACCGTAACATCTATGCATATATTTTGTTTCTATTTTTCTTGGGGGCTGTCTTGAGAAATGCTCTTCTTCTCCTCACACTCTTCTCGGTTTTCTGGTCGCCAGCTGTATTGTACTGGTTTTCGCTTTGGTTACTGCTTTCATTAGTAGTACTCTTTCAGAGTACTGGAAGGTGTCTACCATTACTGCACAGTAGTCGCATCTATAGGTCTCCGGGCATGTCATGGACTGGCATGACGCACCCTCCCCTATCCTCAGAAATCTTTTTCTCTTGTTTTTTGGTTCTAGTGTGAACGTGTTTACGCTTAGTGGTGCAAGTTTAATCCATTCAATGTTTACTGCCTTTGTTTCCGCGTAACCGTCCTCAGTAAACACTGTTATGAGGAATGTGGGTATGGTTCCCCTATGGTCTTGGGCCCAAGCTGAGGCAAGCTCCCCCAAATCCACCCTAAACCTATATACACCGTTTTCAGCGTACCCTCCCCCAATAAACTTGAAGCCCTGAGGATATAGGGCCCTGAGGTAGACGGCCCCAGGCTTCAAAACACCTTCTCCACGAATCCTAACCATAATATAAGCTTCCCTAGGAAATAAAAATAGCTCTGCGGACATGAGCTACTCTTATCATGTGGATAAAAAGGCTGGCTTCAGTATAGCCGTAGACATAAAATGGTTCATAAACAAACTAATAAGCCTAGCCAAACTACCAGCATGGGCACGGGTAGCAGTAAACCTCGCAAGCCTAACCCTAGCAATGAAAATAACATACCAAAACATACACGCATACAGCCACACTATATTCATATAAGGAGACACCGGAACAACACACACCATCCAAAGAACAACACACCACACCCCCAACCAAAACACACCAACACTATACTACAAAACAACAAAAACATAATTTTGGGCGGGATTTGTCTGAAACTCCCTATAAAATCAACTTCTCATTTTTCAGAAAATTTTAAGTCTGCTAGTGTCGTTCCAATTAAAATGAAAGATGTTATTCTATTGAATGATGAATAAAAGAGTGTTCATTTATGGGGTGATTAGCGCTACAAATATTTTCCTGTGCCTGTTGAATGCTGGTTGATTTTCCACGAAAAATATTTTCAGGTTGTCTTCAAGTGCGGGTTTACCGTCAAATACCGGTATGGCTAAGAAAGTGCCTAGTAGGGTTGAGCGTAGATGAGCATAGGCGTTGCCTGGATGCTGCCAACCTACTATAGGTACTAGATCCCACAGTTGCTTACGGTATTCTTCTACTTTATTTCCTGGTATCCGTATGAGAGTGCCTGTAGATCCTCGAGAGAAAACCACTATGATTCCCTCTTTAACGTTCGTAGATAGATCTTCAAGTTCCCTTGTAACATCATAGAGTCTATTCGGGCCATGGGTCACTAATTCTATTTCTTTTAGTCTGCTCACCTTCATTCAATCACCATTACATCGATCCTTTTAGTTCCTTCCTGTCCACTTAAATCCAGTAAACATATCTGCTGGAAGGAGCCGACACCTATGTCGCCCTTTTCTACAGGAAGTATAATTGAGGGTGGGAAAAGTGTACTTTTGA
The DNA here is from genome assembly GCA_003650675.1 of Thermoprotei archaeon. GTDB lineage: Archaea > Thermoproteota > Thermoprotei > Thermofilales > B20-G17 > B67-G16. Next base: position 33,372 of record QMRH01000021.1, read on the forward strand.
TCTCACGTCCTCCTGGGAGACCCTTAAGAAGGTTTTCGAAATCCGCTAATAGCCTTCCCTCGTATTCTATTGTTATAATGGAGCAGTAGGGGTCTCTTGCATAAACTAGAACCACTCCCTTCTGGAGACCGCGTTCCTTGACAATCCTTTTTACGAGCCCTGTTACATCGTAAACTCCATATCCTTTAGTCTTCAATTCAATTGTCTCGTGCATTTACGGCACCGATTTCTTTCAGGGTAACTTAAATAAAAATTAAGCTTCATTATTTTCGGAATTATATTGTGGTTTGCGGTCGTTTTGACGCCTACAACATATGTACAGATCTTTTTTGCCTTTATGAAACGATTTTTGAAGAATCCATTTATCTCTTCAGGGGTATAAAATGGACATTCTAGAATACCTGGAGAAGGCCAGGTTAACGCGATTCCATTACACAATACTGGTGGTGTCCTTCGCTATCTATGGACTGACCGCAATGAACGTTATGATGATTTCCGTAGCGCTACCAAGAATAAAGGTGGAATGGAACCTTGATCCCATAACATCCGGTAACATGCTGAGCGCAGGATATATTGGAATGTTCATTGGGGCGATACTATCAGGCAGGTTGTCGGATATAATAGGCAGAAAGAGGACTTTGATCCTAATGCTAGTGGTTGAATCCATTTTCACGGCGCTTAACGCCATTGCAGTAGATGTTGTATCATTATCTTTACTGCGTTTTATAGCAGGTGTCGGTTTAGGTGGGACTCTACCTATACCCGGAGTCTATGTCTCAGAGTATCCTCCTGCAAGATATAGAGGGAGATTTGTCGGTATAGTTGAGACGGCATGGGTTTGGGGAGTGCTTTTAGGCATCGTATTAGGATACATTATCATTCCACAGTACGGTTGGCGACCAGTATTCTTACTAGCACTGCTACCACTGTTACTCATACCTATAGTAAGTACATATTTACCGGAGTCTATTAGACATTTGCTGAAGAAAGGGAGAACAGAGGATGCTCTAAATTTGTTGAAAAAGCATGGTTTAATCCCAGATGATGTTAAAACCAATACTACATCACGTATAGATTGGAGATATGTGAGATTCGGAGAGGCACTTGCCACAATCCTAGGCAGGAAGTACTTAAAACGTACTATAGTTTTATGGACTTTATGGGCCGCCTTGGTATATACCTACCACGGTATATTCCTCTGGCTTCCAACAGTATATTATGAGAAGTTCCAATACGAGACTGTCAAGACACTCTGGTGGGTTCTAGTGGTAACCAGCGCACAGATTCCAGGATACTATAGTGCGGCTCTTCTGTTAGATAAAGCCGGTAGAAAGGGAATATTGGTGCCCTATTTGACGATTGCAGGTATAGCATGCTTCCTCTTGGCCGTGGCAGGCAACATAAACTCTATACTGGCTTTAAGCCTTGTGATCTCGTTCTTCAATCTGGGTGCATGGTCGGCTTTATATGCCTATACCCCAGAACTATACCCAACCGAGATTAGGGGCACAGCGTCTGGAATTGCTGCAAGCATAGGGCGTTTAGCAGGAATATTAGCACCCTCGATAACAGGTTTCTTAATGAGCATAGCCAAGGGTGAAGTTTTCTGGGCATACATGGTATTCGGCGCAGTACATCTATTGGCCGCCTTCATAACAATGGCTCTTGGAAGTGAAACCAGAGGAAAAAGCCTTGAAAGCCTAGAAATGTAAAAAATGTCTTGTCATTTTTAATAAAAGATTATCTAGAAGAAAAATATTTTTTTAACAAAAAATAGACATAC
>QMRH01000022.1 GCA_003650675.1 Thermoprotei archaeon
AGTCCATAGCGATGGGAGCTTTAAAAGCTCGGGAAATTCGCTTCTAAGTACTCTAGATGTCCTCCCTTTAATCCTCCTCAGAACTATGTGTGGAGACCAGTATGGCTGGACTGATATGAATAAATGAACATGATCTGGTTTAATCTCTAGAGCTAGAATTTCCCAGCCATACTCTTCAGCTATCTCTCTGATAAGTTGCTCCAGCCTTCTCTTAATGGCTCCAACTAATACCGGCTTCCTCCTCTTCGGAATCCACACAAAGTGATAGTTACAGAGATATACTGCATGTCTAGTTCGTCGATAGCTCATCAATATCTACAATAAACTGTCGATTATTTAAACCTATCGACGCCGTTCATCCCCCCACTAATGTAGGGGCTTTCTAGCGCCATTTTTGTAAAGGACTACAGCAGCTGAAAGATACCTGAAAAACTCTGGGAAACTATGTTAAAGTATCTTGAAAGATACTTTATGGCTACAGTCCCTAGAGTCCACACATTTACTGCCGTGAACACCGCAGTATAGCCCTTTATCCTGGAATCCAAGTACATCAAACCTTTGAGAGGATCTCAATGCTTGTTTATTTCTTTTATGGAATTACTCCTCAATGCAAGTTTACATGAACGAGGATGTCAAAATATAATATTCTATAGTATTGTCTTTATGTATTGGGGGCATGTAAAGGTTATTTTATTACTTAGTTTTTTATATTTTCCCCTTATTTAGACTAAATGAGTGGCATGCATGAAATCCTCTAACTGCAAGGTGCTAGGGCTCGGAGTTTCAGTGAAGCTTGAGGAAGGACAGCCTTATGCTATACTTTTGACCTTCAACCCCAAGGCGCTGAAAATGATAGGGGTCCTAGAAAAAGTGACAGAGACTATATCGCGGCATAAGTTCCCCATAGTTAATGTATTGTTCTCCATGGCAAAAAGAAACGAACCTATATACGGTATATTCATCATCGATGTCACTGGTGGAGAGGAAAGGGTTCCCCTGCTCATAGAAGAGCTTAAATCGATAAACACGGTCGAAAACGTAATAATCCTTAAGCCCCTAGCCTCCAACATAATTGTCATAGACTTTTTTGATAGAATAGAGGTGCTAAACAACCGTGCAATTATAATGCGTAAAGACTTCTATGAAGGATTTATCAAGGAGGTTTGGAAGATGTTTGGTACTGGGGGTGGCGCCATGCTCTACCATATTGGTGTAGCTGTAGGAAAAAGGATCTACGAGTCCCACGAGTCCCTTGTGGCTGAAAGAGGTGTAGAAAAGCTTCTAAGGTTCAGTGAATCCATATTCAAGGCTATGGGTTTCGGTAGAATGGAAATAAGGCAGGTGGATAAAAACCTTAGGAGAGCAAAAATTATAGTGGAGGACTCCTTTGAATGCGAGCTCTTTAAAGGGAAAAATAAACCTGCAAGCCATTTCTTAAGGGGGATTCTTAAAGGTTGGTTTAGCGGTTTTTTCGGAATGTCAAGCATAGAAATAACGGAAGTTAAATGCATCGCGGCTGGAGACCCGTACTGTGAGTTTATAATCATGCCGGGCCGTTGATTCCATGTTTTTCGGGAAACGGCAAGAATTTTAGTGGCTTATGAAAAATAATCTTAGGTATAGACATGAGTTACAATACTTTTAGGGAAACATTAGTTGCATTTGCGGAAGAGCTGGAAAAGGTTTTAAACGTTTTTGAAGTTTTCCTAAAAACCCATGATATAAATTACGCCCGTGAACTCCCCTTTCTTCTTACAAGAACAGGCATGGTTTTCCATGGCGAATTCACTGAATATAGCCACAGTGTTTTAGCTAGGTCGCTACTTGAAGCAGGGTCTAAGGTCAGGGAAAGGGTGGGGATCATGGAGGAACGCGGGGTTACCAGCGAGGATCTAGAATACTTTAGAGATATATACAATGTTTTCATGCACATCTACTTGTCTATAAAATCAGGAGAATACGAGGAATGTTTCCACAAGATGATGGAAAAACGAGAGACCGGTAAGAGAGTTAAAGGTGATTTATCCTAGTTTCCCCGGAAAATAGGAGATTCTCCCTCTTTTGAAAGAATGCTGTAAAGGGAGAAAAGCACTACTCCTGCAATAAAGCCCTGTAAAAGCCTTAAGAGAGGATAAAATAATGCGCCAGCTACATAAAGCCCCCTAGCTATCTTCTCGCTAATACCGAAAACCCCTCTATATATTAGGGGGTTGCTGAAGATGGCGTTTCCAAGGATGTTGTCGGCCTCGGCTCCTATAAAACATAGGAGAATAAAACCTAGGAAATGGTTTCTCCGTGAAATAACATTGAGCACGGGCGCTAAGAGCAACACTAGAATTTTATCGTAGGTAGCCATAAGTAAAACATACCAGTGCTGTAGTAGAGGGTTAAATATGGGTGATAATATGATTGCAACCACCGGGAGAAGGAGGAATATTAGGGCTGGCTTCCACATTTTTTCGTAAAGGAGGCCGGATATGAGGGCATTGAACGCTGGACAAGGAAGAAAGAGGAAACTTATCAAAGAAGGGCCGCCGGGCGGCAAATAGAGAGCTAGTAAGGTTCCAAGAAAAATCGATATTGAACCATAGAAAGGTCCTAAAAGCACCCCAACAATGCTTGCAAAAAGCGCCTCCACTTGGATTTTCAATGAAGGCAAACCAGGTATTCTAATTCCCGGTACAAAGGAGAAAACCACATATAGGGCAGCCATTAAAGCCATTAAAGATAACTGCCAAGTTCTATGCCCCTCCCTGAAACGTAAAAGACCCATGTAATCTCCCCTATAAGCTATGTCAACGTAATAATAACTTTTTCATATTTGGAGGGGGTTGCAGCTCATTTCTGCTTCTACGTAATTATAGTTTATTTACTTGACATGGTCTATTGAGTTAGCCTCACGACCTTTTTATGGTTTCTGTAGCAGGAATGCAGGTGTAGAGCTTCTTGTATTTTTATAAATATAAATATAGATAACTATAGAGCATGGTTATCCGATTCTATGTTGTATTTTTTCTATAGATTTTATATAGTATATTGAAATTTGGAAGATAACTATTTTAAGTGTTTTTATGTATTTCATAATTGCCCTTAGCGAGAAGCCTCTTTAGGATGTGATATAAATGAGTGATCTGCATGTTCCTAAGGATCTTCTGGTGTATTATCATAGTCCGGGTAGAAGACTTTTGGAGCTGGCTGTTATAGCTAAGGTTGCTCCCCTCCCCGGCATACTTAATTCTATAACAGACTTGATCGTTAAAGCAAACATGCGTATTATAGGAGTCAGTCTTTCCTCAGAAGGCGATAAAAGAAATATATTAATGTTCCTCGACTCGATTGAAGCCACAATTTCTCCTCAGGAGTTACTGGAAAAAGTTAAATCCCTTGCAACGGTCGTCAACGCCGAAATCTATGAGAGCCCTAGCCCCTCCTTTATAATAGATGCATACGGTTACCCTGTTACAATAGCTAGTGGCACCGAAAGAGCCGTAATTTTCTCGGTTAAGTGGATTAGCACGGCTTTTAAGCTTTTTATAGATAAACTTGGTAGCGCTGGAGCAGCGCTTCTATTTCATCTGGGATTTATGATGGGGTTAAATTTCGGAAAATCTATTAAAAATATGGTTGAAACCGTGGACGAGTACCTTGAAGTTGTAAGGCTTTTATTTCAGGCCAACGGCTTCGGTCTGGTTAAACTGGAGAAACATATTTTTCCTTCGAGCATAACGTTGAATATTAGGGTGACAGATAATTTCGAAGTCGAAGCCCATGAAGGGGTATCCAAGGAGCCGGTATGTCATTTCACGCGGGGGCTGATAGCTGGCATCCTTAAGGCTTTCTTTGGAAAGGATTTTGATGTAGTTGAAACCAGATGTAAGGCAATGGGCCATGAAGAATGTGTTTTTAAAGCTTTCTTGAAATAAGGCTACGCGAAAGGCTTTCCACAAAACCTTTTTATAATGGAAAAATATAACGACGGCATAGGTGGTTACATGAGTAAGGTATATTTTTCCTCCGCTCGAATGAAGAAGTTAAATGCCTCGGAAAGTTTACCTAAGAAGCTTCCTAAACTCTTAGAGGAAGCCGGCATAGGCGAAATTGTCGAGAAAGGGAACATTGTTGCAATTAAAATCCATTTTGGGGATCTTGAAGGGGGAGGATTCAGGTATGTAAGGCCGATTTTTGCAAGGGCTGTCTCAGATGTAGTGAAGGAGCACGGTGGTATACCATTTTTTACAGATACGTGGGGGCTGAAGCACGTTTTAGCTGCTATTAGAAATGGATTTAACTACACGACACTAGGAGCACCCATATTGCCAGCGAACGGGATCAAGGAAAATTTCTTTTACACAGTTAAACTATACAAATACTTTCACTTACAGGAGGTAGATGTTGCCGGAAACATCTATGATGCAGATGTTCTAATCAATCTTTCACATGTTAAAGGCCATCCCTCTTCTGGTATGGGAGGAGCAATAAAGAACATTGCTATGGGGTGTACATCGTATAAGATTAGGGGTGAAGTACATAAACTGGAGAGAAACGATAATGATGGAAGAACCTTTCAGGAGGCTATGATAGACGTTGTTAAGGCGGTTTTAAGAAACAAGGTTAAAAAACATATACATATTAACGCCATACTTGATGTCCAGCCGATGTGTGACTGCGCCCCATTCAGCGATCTTCCTATAGTACCCGATATTGGGATAGCTGTATCGCGAGACCCCATAGCTGTAGAAAAGTTTTCGCTAGACGCAATAGACCAGGCGCCCCCCATGCCTATGTCTCTAGCAGAAAAACTCGGGTTGAAAAGCGGCGACAATAAGTTCTTTAAAATCCACGGAAAGAACCCTTATCATCAGGTCTACGCAGGCGTAAAAGCTAATTTAGGTAGCGATAAATACGAGGTAATCGAGATATGAGCACAGTTTTAATTAAAGTGAATGAAGACGAATGCATTGGATGTGGAAACTGCCTTAAGGTTTGTCCTGTTGGAGTTTACAAGATAGTTGAAGGCAGGTCGAGGCCAGTTAATGAAGATAAATGTATTTTATGTCGAGCCTGTATCACCCATTGTCCCAAAAACTGTATTGAAATAGGTTTTAGGGCCAGTCCAACCCTGGCAAGGTTGTACGAAGAATAATGGTGCATTAAATGCCTCTATGTATATTTTAAATAGACCATTACCTGTTACCTGGAGTTTGGGTCAAGGAAACCACTTATAGGTTAGTTTTCATTTTTATCATGGACATAGGTAATGGCTAAGAAAATCATAATTACAGCCAGTGGAGGAGGACATACCGGTAACGCTGTGTCGCTGGCTCAGAGACTTGAAGGCAGAGCAGACATTCTCTTTATTGTACCTAAAGGTGACAAGTGGACACGTCAACGGGTTGAAAAATACGGTGACATAATTGAGGTCACTAAGGGAAGGGGGGCTATGAGCTCAAATATTTTGTTTATACCCCGTTTTCTTAAAGCATTCTATGAATCCCTCAGAAGCGTCAGCAAAGAATATGAGGTTCTGGTAAGCATGGGAAGCAACCACAGTATTCCTCCAGCCTTTCTGGCGAAAATAAATGGCTTAAAGATAATTAATGTCGAAAGTTGCGCCCGTTTCACCAAAGGCAGTCGCACTGTAAAAATATTGTCGCATATAGCTGACATTACTGCGCTCCAATGGGAGGAGCAGAAGAATCTTCATCCTAAAGGGATAGTGTACGGACCCCTGTTTGAGAAGCCTCTCTATAAGCCGTGGAACGGCGGATACATCCTAGTTACAGGTGGAACATATGGGCACAGAATGTTATTTGATGCACTATTAAAAACAAGGTTAAAAAATATAGTTTTGCAGACGGGAAGACTCGATCCAAGGTATTATAAGAAGAGAAAACCGGAGTGGAGGATCTTTGACTTCGATCCAGATTTTGGAAAATGGATTGCAGGCGCCAATATAGTGATCTCCCATTTCGGTAAAACGGTCTTGGATGCGGCTTTAACATATAGGAAACCCGTAATAATCGTCCCAAATCCAGAGTTCACCCGTACAGTAGGTGTCGAAGATGCAGGTTTGCTTGCCAAAAAACTAAATGCCATACTGTTGGAGAACATTACTCCCAAAGATCTGGTTGACGCTATTGAATTTGCTTTTAAACTTAAAGTGCCGGAATACCCTGACGGCGCCCTAAATCTAGCCGAAGATATTCTTAAACTCTAAAATCGTAGACTATAGTTTAAAGGTAGATTATGCAAGTTACAAATGTGACCAGTATGGCAATTATTGCCCCAGCAACAACCTGACTTACATTATGGGCTTTTAGTTTCACACGGGACCATGATACCATAGGTACAAGGAGGTAGAGCAGGATAAACTTTAACCCGTAGACGTAGACTAAGAAAGTTGCTGGGCCAGCGACTCCTGCAGCGTGCACACTTATCTTCCATCTAAAGGTTACTATGAATAGTGCTAGACTAACCGAAAAGAACACCAAGTAGTACAACGCTATGACCTTTAACCCTATGGCATGGAACAGTGAAAAACCTGTGAAATAGCTTATTAGAGGAGGTATAAAGAATTTAGGTCTCTTCTTAACATCGGAGACAAAATAGTCTACGTGGCCTCTAATCTTCTCTATAAGTATGAAAACTACTGGAAAAAATGCTAGGAAAAGAATCCCGGTGGAGAGAACCAGTAGACTATACATGGAGTCGATTTTTTCCTCAAAAACGATAAGTAGGAGAATATAGATTGCAAAGGCTGGAGCATTAAATACATGTGACACGAGATTAGCCAACACTGTTTTCCCTACTTTTTTCATAACGTCGGAGAAAAAACCATGAAGTATAAAAGTTTTCCCTGGTTTCAGCTAAAAATATTAAGTGGAGCTAGGGTTTTCTCTAGGTACTGTAAAATGCATGAATGGAGTATAGCGGAGGGTATAGTAAGATCGCTTGAAGCTTTCGCGGAAAAGAATTCTATAAAGAGGTTTGTAGCGGTGGAGATAAATGTAGGCGAGCTCGCCATGCTCGATTTAGACGTATTGAATGAAGCCTTGAAGACTATATCTCAAGAACATGAGAGAACGAGAAACACCGTTTTCAAGCTTAGGATAGAGCATGTTACGTTCACATGTAATAAATGTGGCTGTAAATGGGGGTTACAGAGGGGTCTAGAAACCATAAAGGGATCCGAGGATCTCATGATAGAGGATCTTGAGGGAGGTTACGACCTGCCGTTACATTATATGCCAGAACTCGTATACGCTCTCATGAGGTGTCCTTCGTGTGGAAGCCGGGATTACAAGGTAGAGGGTGGAAGGGGAGTTAGAATAATCAGTGTAACCTTTGAAAATGGAGGTGTTGGGGAACATGTCAGTTGACCCATTATATGAGATGGCTGTACAAAAGTTAGCTAGTGTAAAGAAGGTGATATTAATAGCTAGCGGGAAAGGAGGGGTAGGCAAAAGCCTAGTAGCTGTATCGCTAGCTCTTGCCCTAAGAAATAAGGGGTTTAAAGTAGGTTTACTAGACCTGGATCTTCACGGTCCAAGCACAGGTGTGCTGCTCTCCGTCGAGGAAAAGATAAAGGGGGATAAGCATGGATTAGTTCCCATAAATTTAAATGGACTTGAATACATGTCGCTTGCATTACTGGTAGGGGACAACCCCTTAGCTTTAAAGGGTGATGTAAAGGAGAGGCTGATCCTAGAGATATTTGCAGAGACTAAATGGAGTGAACTTGATTTCCTGGTGGTGGATCTGCCTCCTGGAACAGGCGATGAGACTATTGTACCTCTACGACTAATAGGGGGGAAAGCAGTAGTATTTGTGGTGACAACGCCTTCAAGGGTCTCTATAAGTGTGGTTACAAGGCTTCTACGCCTCCTTCGAGACGAAGGCATTCCAGTTAAATGTATTATAGAAAACATGGCGTACTTGAATCTTGGTGATAGGGTGGTTAAACCCTTTGGAGAATCCGAAATAGAGAAAGTGGCTGAAGATTTCGGCATAGATTGGGTCTATAAACTACCTTTAGATCCAGGCCTTGAAGAGGTAATCCGAAAGAGGGAATCGCCTCTTTCTTCGCAGGAATGGAGTGAAAGTATTAAAAAATTAGCTGGTTTTCTCGCGGAGAAGCTCAAATCCTAGTTTTTTAAGTGCTTGTTTTCTTGCATCGAATTCATTTTTCAATTTACGGACGCTGGAGTTCAAGTTCCTCTTGAAGGCATAGTATTCTCTTCTTATGATCTCGTTTCGAGCCAACATCCCTTTAATTTCGGATAATTTTCTCAGTGTTGTCCTAATTTTCCTGTAGGCCATGTCCAAGAAAGCTGTCTCCTTCAGGATTTCTAACCGCCTTTCCTCATCTACAGTGAAGGCTTCAGCTAAAGGCCTACCGTCAAAACTGCCATTAAACCCGAAGAATGCCGCAAGTGTAGGAGCTACATCCACTATCTCCGCGAACCTTAAAGAAGCTCCCTCTTTCACGTAATCCCCATAGATGATTAACGGTACCTGCATTTCGTCGTCGGTGAACCCCCCATGTACACCCCTATGCTTAACATTAGAACCGTATGTGTTATAACCTTCCTTCAAGGAGATCGTAAAATCACCCATATAGGGGTCATAGTTATTTAGAAAACCTAATTCCTCTTTTTCAAAAACCACGTCAACGCCCTTTATAAGCGTCGACAAACAGATCTTATTGGGGATCCGTCTTCCCCTTAAATAAACATGTGTATAATGTCCTTCATGTAGGAAATCAGCCGTCTCTATTGTTTCCTCTATGTTTCTTCTAACATTGTTTCCGGCATAGGTCATTCCATGGTCTGATGTTATTATATAAAGTTTAGATGATTTTTTCCAGGCCTCCTCAGCATAATCTATCACTTCGTTTATTGCGTCATCCACCTCTCTTATTGCCTCTGCTATTTTATTACTTTCCGGCCCGTAAAGGGTGCCTATATCGTCTGTGATGAAAAACGTTATAATCAGTAGATCGGGTTTTTCTCGCCTCAAGACTGTTTTCGCATAGTAAACTATTTCTTCTACACTGTGGCTGGGAATATTAATGTAAAGGTCGCATTTTCCGATGCAGGTAAATTCTTCTATTGAAACTGTTTTTCCATTCATCTTCTTTAAAAGCTCTGGTAACGGGGAACCCCTATACCTGTTATAGCATGTAGGATCCCTCTTCACTCCCCGTTGAACGTCGAGGTAGTGCTGCGAAAAGCAGCCGTGAGCCTGAGGGTAAAGCCCAGTAATAATACTAGTGTGGGCTGGATGGGTCATGGATGGGAATATGCTCCATGCATATCTTGGACCAGCCCCTTTCTCCGCCATCTCCCTGATTTTGGATCTTCTCACCCTGAAAACATAATCCGTTCTGAATCCGTCGAGAATAAAAAGTATAGCTTTTCGTTTCACCGTATTCACCACACAGATGTTTATCCTTTACTTCTATAAAATGTTGCTGGAAAATGTTTCCATGAAATAGGGAGTATGGGTCTAAAATCCCTTTATCTCCTTTATCTTCTCCTCTATTTTTTGCTTGTATTCTTCGAAGAGCTCTCTAAATCTTTTTTCGGAACTTGCTTCTATAGCTAGGTTGACTTCAGGCATTGTTTGGCTCTCTCTTATTAAAATCCATCCATCCTCTAGAAATATTTTTAGCCCATCTTCGAACACCAAGGCTTCTGGAAACATTTCCCTAAATTCTTCAACAACCTTCCTCTTCACCAGGTCGTTTCCTGCGTTAATGTATATTTTCGCCATGTAGGGTATTTTTACGTCTTCTAGGAGACTGTCTATTGGTCCCAGCTCCCTAACTATTTTGCCTACTAAAAGCATGGTGAAAATCCCGTCTGAAAATGGATATAAGTATCCTGGATAAAAGTGGCTACTTTGCTCTATTCCTAGAACGGCTCCCGTATCCCTGACCTTTTCCTCTATAAAACCATGTCCTATCCTACTCCAAATAACCTTTCCACCGACGTTCTCTATGGTTTGTTTAAGTACCGTGGATGTATCTGGGGTTAAAACCACCTTGTCCCCTTTCTTAACAAGGTATTTTACTAGAATTATTCCTGTAAGGCTTCCGTTTAATACTCTACCTTTATTGTCCACGAGAACCATCCTATCTGAGTCTCCGTCAAAGCCTACCCCGAAGTCTGCTTTTTGGCTAACAACAGTTTCTGCCAGCTTTCTCAAGCTTTTTTCGGTGGGCTCGGGTCGACTACCGTAGAAATATGGATCTATATCAGGGTGTATTAACTTGATTTCAAGCTCCGTTAAGCTAGATAGTTCGTGTAAAACCTTATTTACAACGCCGCCGAAAGTTTCCGCCACTATTTTAACGCCGCCCACTTCTCCTATATTTTCATGTAGGAACTGCAGGTATCTGCCAAGGTAATCCTCTTGTAGAACCTTTCCTCCGGCTTTATGCCGGAATGCTTCTTTCTCCAATACACTCCTGAGAAACGTATACTCGTTTATGAAGCTGGTTCCATCCTTTCTAATAAACTTGAAGCCGTTATATTCAGGAGGATTATGGCTTGCAGTCACGTAAACACCGGGGGTTTTTATGCTCCAGCATGCGAAGTAAGTTACCGGGTTAGGTACTTCCCCCACGTTTAAAACGGTTTTCCCGGATTCCAGAAAACCATCGATAAAACTTTTTGAGAGCGCTGGACTCGACCACCTAGAATCCCTCCCTACTACGAATTCCTCCTCTTGTATAATAGTTCCTGTTGCAAGCCCAAGTTTTCTGGCGGTCTCTTCCGTCAACTCCCTTCCATAAACTCCCCTGATATCGTATGCTCTAAAGATCTTATGGTACATTTAACCTCCAGGAAATGTATCGTAAATCAATATATAAACTGACCTGTCTTCATCCAAAAAGATCGTATTTAAATTAAGGTTTATTGTTTTTTAGCCAGGGATACTTGGAGTATAGTTTTTCCAGGGATTCCCCCACCTTTTTTACTGGATAATAGTATGGTTTAAGTTTCCCTGCCAAATGCTCTTGATAGGCCATGAGGTCTAGAAGTCCGTGTCCGCTGAGGTTGAAGAGTATGGTTCTCTCCTCCCCCCTTTGTTTTGCCTCTAAAGCTTCGTCAATAACTGTTTTCACTGCATGTGCTGACTCAGGTGCAGGCAATATGCCTTCTGTTCGGGCAAAGAGTATGGCGGCGTCTAATACCTCCACCTGGTTGTAAGCTCTACTCTCGAATATCCCCTCTTTAACGAGAAGAGATAATGTTGGTGCAGCCCCATGATACCTTAATCCACCTGCATGTATTGGAGGCGGTATAAACGTGTGACCTAGAGTATACATTGCTATCAAGGGGGTTAAACATGCAGCGTCCCCATGATCGTACATGTATACTCCTTTAGTTAAGCTTGGACATGCTGTGGATTCGGCGGCGACGAACCTCACTTTTTTAGGGGCTTTGCCCGAAGAAACGTCATAGTAAAACGGATAGGCTAGACCGGCAAAATTGCTTCCACCTCCGACGCATCCCACAACTACATCAGGATATTCTTCAATAACCTCCAACTGTTTTTTAGCCTCTAGCCCCACTACTGTTTGGTGGAGAAGCACGTGGTTTAACACGCTACCTAAGGAATATTTTGCGTCTTCGTGTGTAACTGCGTCTTCCACGGCCTCGCTTATTGCTATCCCAAGGCTGCCTGGATTCTCAGGGTCTTTTTCCAGCACCGTTTTACCCGATTTTGTCCTAGGACTTGGGCTTGGGATAACTTCCGCCCCCCAGGTTTCCATTAATATTCGCCGGTAGGGTTTCTGGAGATAGCTTACCTTCACCATGTAGATCGTAGCTTTAAGTCCAAAGACGTTGGTTGAAAAAGCTAGGGCGGAACCCCATTGACCAGCTCCAGTTTCCGTCGTAAGTCTTTCCACACCCTCCTTTTTATTGTAGAATGCTTGTGCTACCGCTGTGTTTGGTTTATGGCTTCCTGTCGGACTTACTCCCTCATATTTATAAAATATTTTTGCGGGTGTATTGAGGGCTTCTTCAAGATTCTTTGCCCTTATTAAAGGTGTTGGACGCCACATCAAATATATTTCTCTGACCTCAGGGGGGATGCCAATCCATCGATCCATGCTAAATTCCTGTTTTACAAGTTCCCGAGGGAAAAGGGGTGTGAAATCTTCAGGTTTAAGCGGGGAGCCGGTTGCCGGGTTTAATGGGGCTGGTAGTGGCTTAGGTAGATCAGGTAAAATGTTATACCACTTTTTCGGTAGATCGTCTTCCTCCAACATTATTTTCCTCATATTTTCTGCCCCATTTTATTCATTGTGGTATGTTTTGATGCTATAATGGGTAATTAATATACATTTATGATCAGAATAGTACATTGAATTTCAGGTATTTTAAATGATCATTGTATTTCCTCCTTAATAATACAAGCATTGACAATGCATTTAGATACATTACCAAAGTATAGGTATAAATTACGACGTCTAATATTGTAGTCAAGAGGAGGGCGTCTACTTTGGATCTCTGGTCGAGCCTCGAAAAACGATTTAGAAGGGGATCCAAGAAAATGCTTGTGGCAAAAACGCTTTTCAAGTATGGTTTAAGGATAAATAAAGTAGGTGAAGTGTTTTTAGGAGATATCAAAATACCTTATACAGCCGTGTCTAGGGCGTTGGGGGTGGACAGGCGTACACTTAAGAGCACTATCGAAGATATTCTGAAAGAAAGGTTCCTAAGGGACTTCTTTATGAACCTCGAGCCCGCCGGCCCTTTTCTTCGCAGAGTTTCCAAAATCCTAGGCTACAGATGCTTGGCTATCGAAGTATATGAAGATAAACCCGGCATACTGGCTATGGTTTCAACGGCCCTAGCTAAAAGAGGTGTTAACATAGTACAGGTGATAGCCGAGGACCCCAACCTAGTTGAAGAACCTAAGCTATATGTAATTGTTGCGGGAGAGGTTCCTGGAGACGCTTTAAATGAAATAATTCGAAACGAGAACATAAAAAGTCTGACTATAATATAGCTAGGCTTAATAGATCTTCCCAAGTCTCCCGCCTACGTATCAGTTTAAGTTCTCCTTTCTCGGTGAAGAGAACCTCTGGGGGCCGTGGACGCATATTATAATTACTAGCCATAGAATACCCATACGCTCCCGCATCCAATATGGCTATCAAGTTACCTGGCTTAACTCTAGGTAACTCTAGATCAACCGCCATTACATCAGTGGATTCGCATACTGGTCCTCCAATACAATATTTTTCATATACCTTGTGTCTGCCTCCTATAACCCTGATCCTATGTTTTGCGCCGTAAAGCATGGGCCGTATAAAATCATTCATGCCTGCATCAACAAGCAGCCACCGTCTACCAAAGTTTTCCTTAATGTAGTTTACACGTGAAACAAGGATCCCCGCCTTCGCAACAATATATCTACCTGGTTCTATTATCAGTTCAGGAGGGTCTGAGCCTAGCTCGGAGAATATTTCAGACACTTTTCCACCGATTTCTCTAAAGAATATCTCCAAGTCAGGGTCTTGTTTCTCGTCACTATAGGATACTCCGAAGCCTCCACCCACATCTATTACCGAGGGAAGAGCTCCCAGTTTTTCGTAGCTTTCACGCAATATGCTAGCTACCTTTGAGAGGGCTTGAAGATAAGGGGTAGGGCTGAATATTTGGGAGCCAAGGTGAAAATGTATTCCACTCCACTCGAGAAAACTGTTTCCAACTATTTCTTTGATCGCCTTTAAAGCAAATCGGTAATCTAAACCGAACTTGTGTGAACGCCCGCCAGTAGCTATTTTATCGTGTGTAGAAACCTCCACTCCCAAGTTCAATCTGACTCCAAGACTGATTTTTCTGTTACATCGTCTAGCCACCTTTCCAACCACCTTAATTTCATCAAGGGACTCTACGTTCAATAACTTTATTTCATTTGTTACAGCCATTTCTATTTCATCTAAGGTTTTACTGACACCATCGAATACTATTCGGGAAGCTTTAAGCCCGAGTTTTAGGGCCGTGTATAGTTCGCCTCCTGATACAACCTCAGCGCCCAATCCTTCCTCATGTATTATTTTGCATAATGCTGGATTGGAATTAGCTTTATAAGCGTACGCGATGAAACATCGAGGATAATGTTTCTTCGCCACAGCTTGTAGAAACCTGCATCTCTCCCTTACCTCCTCTTCCGAGTAAAGGTAAAGGGGGGTGCCGAATTTTTCTACAGCCTTCACTATAACTTCATCCGGTATCTTCATTGGGGGTCACCAGTCTGGAAGCCTTGTCAACCGCATCAAGAAGGGTATATGCTTTCATTTTTACGTTTATGCCCGAAAACCTGGAAATGTTTTTCTCGGAGACCAAAGCTATAAAGCCAGCATTAACCCTCCTAGCACATTCAAGGTCTATAGGATGGTCTCCTATCAGGACAGCTTCCCAAGGTTTTATCTGAAGCTTACTACATAGTCTCCAAATTGAAAGTGGATTAGGTTTAGCTGTAAATGGGTTTTCTCGGGCTTCAATAGCATCGATCAATTCATATAAACCGGTCTTCAATAATGCTCTTTCAGCATATTTTATGCCTGCACGTGTTATGACGGCGGTTTTAAAGCCGAGTTTTTTAGCTTTTAAGAGAGCATCTCTAGCTTCAGGTACAGGTCTGATGGTTTCTACAGCTTTTTTCTCGTAGGTATCCATGATCGATGAAATATCGTTCATAACTTTAAACACTATATCCTCTCCCGCATGTTTATTCCATAGAAATAATAGTGCATGCTCCAGTATTTTGACTGTTGTAAGTTCAGGTGTTAAAGCATGGATACCAAGTTTCTCCTTGAAATAATTTATCAATGCTTTTCTCATGCCCAAGAAATCAACTCTAGATTCTATGAGGGTTCCATCAAGGTCGAATAAGATGGCCTTGTATTCCACCAAAATAATCCCCTGAATTCCAGTGATTCTCTTATAAAAATAGTTGTTCTCTCTCATTAACTTTAAGGATGCCGAAAACAAAATATCTAAAATGGTTTGTCAGGTATATCTTAAATTCATTAGAACTTCATTTCCATTAAAATGGTTTTTTCTCCCGCGGATGTTATAACCCTACGTGCATCCCTCTTGTTTTCCAATAGGACTCCATGGTCCATTTTGCTTACAAATATCTTTGATAGGGATATATAAACCAGTTTGTTATTCTTTAAGACTAGGATTTCGAATTTATCTCCTACCGGGAACGCCACTATATGGCCTTTATGAAGTCGGTACTCATTTTGTTTAAAGAATTTCTCGCATAGACTGTATGCTTTAGCCCAGAACTCCTTGTCACCTGTAGGGCTTAAATTCATTTCTGGAGGTTGCTTAGACAGGTAGATGAAGGTTTGATGACCAGTTTTTCTAACAGGCTTTCCTACAGCACCTTCTGAGGTCTCTAAAATCGTATCTACAAAAAATTCTACGTAGCCTTGTACAACATATCCTACATGATGGTCATTGAAGAATACTTTAGCTAGAATAGAGTTTTCTCCCACCGTAAGACGGCATTTAGGATGGTCTAGGAACACCTTATTCTCATTTAATCTATATACTTCTTTATCAAGTTTCCACATGATCTTCACCAAGTTGCTTCGCCAACTTTGCCAGCTTATTTACTATCTTTAAGGCCGTTCTACCTAGAATTGTTATGAGGTAACGTCCTCTAATGGCTTCCTGTACGACTAAACCCGCCTCCTGAAGTATATTCAGGTGGCTTGAGAGGGTTCCAGCCGAGATATCCGGCAACTCCTCCTGTAGTTCCTTCAGGTATCTTCCACCCGTTGACAGAACTTTAAGGATTTTAAGTCTATTTTCATTGGCGAGGGCGTCAAGAATCTTGGCTACCTCCCTTTCGTCGAAGTCGGCGGTCTTTATTTTCTTTCTTTCTCTAGAAATATAGATGCCGTGAGGACCAATAAGTATAGATTTCTCGATCTCTCCTCTAATGCCTTCAATAATGCTTTCGGCGATAACGCTTACAGTATTCTCCACATCCCCTGTATCAATGTAGCGGATTTTTTCCTCATGGAGCTTAGTTAGTTCCTTGATTTTTTCTTTGAGGACTTCAATCTCCTTTCTTAACTCCTCTATTTCATCCTTATTTGACATAAATCGCACCTACTTCTATATCATTAAAATTTATTTCTAGTATTATAGAATTAAAATCAATATTTATAAAATTTTTGTCTACAACAGGTTTTTAACTTTTCCTAGAAACCTTTCTCTATCCACAATATATCTTTCATGAACTCCTTCTCCTATGACTTTACCTCTCCAAAAAGCTTTAACCTCAAAAACCAGCTTCCTTCCCTCAATCTTCCTTAAAACTGTCTGCACACGTATACTGCTTCCCCTAGGGGCTGGAGCCACGTGTTTAACGTGAACCATGGTCCCGACGGTTATGCATCCTTCAGGTAGATATGGTTCGACGGCTAGTCTCGCTGTATTCTCCATGAAGGCTATCATAGAGGGGGTGGATAAAACCGAGACCTCGCCGCTACCGAGAAATTTAGCTGTGTATTCTTCTCCCACATAGAATATTTTCTCCAGCTTTAGGCCCGGCTTGAGATCTGGCATCTCTGACATCAAAATAGGTTACTTCCTCCCTTAAAATAAAGTTAACCTATATGCTTCGAGAATTCTGGAAAAGCATCTTGACCGGCATCTAATGAAAAGAAAAATATGGTTAAGATATTACTTTAGGGGACATATAGTGAATAGATTTTAGGTAGCACGTTCATGAAGAACTGTGCCAGGCCTGTGAAGAGATAGGGGGCGCCGTAACCTAAGATGGCTCCGGAGACAGCTGGGGTTACATATTTTTCGTAGCGGACTACGCCCACAGCTCTTACAGCTATCAATTTTATTATTAAAACTAGTATGCCTTGGAACCACATGTAGGGCATAACCCATAAAGCTGGAATCAATGCCACAGGGTTTATGAAAAACCAGGAATACTTTCTCCTTATAGCATATATTCCCAAGGAGATTACGAAGCCTATGGTGGTTCATAACGCTAGGGAGGAGAAGTTTATGCCTGGAGGTGTATTCCAAGCATACACCACATAGTCGCCTACAACAACCCATGCCGTCCATCCCCAGCTGTTAGTACGCGTGATTCCCCCTAGGTGGTGTAAAGACCATATATGCCATCCTATACTGAAGGGGACTCCTATCAAAGCCACTAATATTAAAGCGTAAAAGACGTCCCCTAGATTGGTTTTAGCACCATGGACCACACTATAGATTGTTGAAAATGAATTAGCATAGAGTGGATCGCGGGACTTATCTCAGCACCTATAGATATTCCTGTCTTCTATTCATGGGATGAAACAGGGTACCAGGTATCCAAGATCACTAGGGTTACTGTTCTAGGTTTGGAATCTATTTTTATAATATATAAGTTCAGTCGATATTTTAATATCCTTACTTGCTGGGGGTGAAGGAAAGATCCAGAGAGATTTATATAATGAGCGCGCTCGGTCTCTCCCCCTCGGCATCACCATATCTTTTACCATTGAAACCTTCACATACATTTTCCTAAGTGTATTAATAGGATACTTTGCAGGATTCGCACTCAACGGATTATTTATAACTCTTAATCTTCTTCCAGAGAGTTTTGTCTTTAACTTTGCTTCAGTGAATATAGTATAGTTTTATCCCTGATGGTGTTGATAGCTATATCCTTCATAGTGTTAATTTATCCAACATATATAGCCAGCAGAATGGTTACTCTTTCGCTTAAAAGAAGATGGGAATACCTACAAAGCCTAAAGGAGACCTATGGGAGATACCGTTAATGATGAAGATACCGTCTCTTCTTGAAACTATTGGAATATTAAAAATACCTCAAAGAATTTTATGAAGGCTATGGCAAAGAGAGACGAACGTACGTAGTTACAAAGGTTATCGATATTGAAGTAGAACCACCAACCTTAACGATAAACGTACATTTATCCTCCCATGAGATGAGGGTAACTGAGGAGGTTAGAATAAGAGCTTTCAAGCAGCCTGATGGAAGTTACGTACTTACACTTCTACTAAGAAGACTATCGGGATCTTCTGTCGTCTGGAGAACATCAAACTACTATTTCGTGGACGACGTGAGAAAACAAATACTTTTGTGGCGTACACTTCCATCACACATAAAGAAAAGGTATTTGGGCTAATTTGCCATATAAATGTAAAGAACAATATTGCATTTATTGAATTTCAATTTTGGAAAGGAATATAAATGTTGTGAAAGTGCCTTGTATCATGTCGATAAAAATAAGATCATATGAGCCCGGAGAAGAACGTGAAATAATTTCCTTGTGGAATAGGTGTTTAACACGGGACCCGATAAGCCTGGAGGTTTTTGAACGAAAAGTATTATTAGATCCAAACTTCGAGGCTGAGGGTTTTCTATTGGCGGAAGAGGATGGCAAACTTCTAGGTTTTGCATACAATATAGTTAGAAAGTATCCTATTCTCCGCGAAGAGGTGGAAAAGGACAAGGAGAGAGGGTGGATTGTAGCTTTCGGCGTGGCGCCTGAGGCACGTGAAACCAATGTAGGTGACAGGCTTATACAGGCTTCGATAGATTTTCATAGAGAAAGGAGAAAGAAGGTTATTCTTTATTCACCTTATGTTCCAAACTACTTTTTCCCGGGAATTGATGCAGAAGCTTATCCCCACGAATATGAGGTTTTGCTGAGAAACGGCTTCACCGAAATCAAGGGTGCAGAAGGCTTGGCCATGGATACGAGTCTATGGCCTGATTTCAAATATCCAGCTGATATAAAGGAAAGGGAGGAAAGGCTGAAACGTGAAGGCATCGAGATAAAGGTTCTCACCACACAGTATCTTTATCCTTTGATGAAATTTCTCGAAAAACACATGCCAGCGGACTGGTATAGACATGCACGTGAACTGCTTCTACATAACCGTAAAACGCAGGTTTTTATAGCGGTTAAGGGGCGTGAAGTTGTAGGTTACTGCCAGTTTTGGGGAGGAGAGGGATATGAATGGTACATGCCGGGATCCCATTTCGGCCCCTTCGGTGTAAGGGAGGATATGCGTGGAAAAGGTATAGGAACAATGCTTCTCTACAAATGTCTCGAGGCAATGAAGGAGAATGGAATCCACAATGCCTTTCTACTATGGACCGGCGAGAAGGCTAAGAGATTATATGAAAGGTTCGGTTTTAAGGTTACTCGAGTATTTAAGTTAATGAAGAAGAATATAGAGGCGTAGCGACTATGAATAAAAGGAAAACATTAGTCGTCATCGGTGCACATATAGGCGACTGCGAGGTAATGGCTGGAGGAATAGCTGCAAAAGCCGTCGAAGAAGGCTGGAGGGTCCATTTCATCCACATGACCGGCGGCGAGAAGGGGCACCCTAACCTTCCCCCAGAAGATTACCTTAAACAAAAAAGGAAAGAGGCAAGAGATTTCGCTGAACACATAGGCCTAGAAGTCCACTTCATGCCGTATAAGGACGGTGAACTCGAAGAAACCGTTGATGTTAAATTAAAACTCGCGGAGTTGTTAAGAGAAATTGGGCCACGTGTGATTTTAACCCACTGGAGAGGTAGCTTCCATAAAGATCATATTGCTACACACAACATTGTGATGGATGCGGTGTTCTATGCGGGCAACCGCTGGACATCCATCAAAGGCAAACCATGTTGGGCTAAAGTTTTCTTCGCTGAAAACTGGGAGGATCATGAAGGATACCAGCCAGAAATATACATCGACATAAGTTCTGTATTCGACAAATGGATTAATGCACTACAGAAATGCGCCTTTGCACGTGGAGAAACAGGCTTCAACTATATAGATTACTACTCTAGCCTAGCTAAAATAAGAGGCCTAGAAATAGGGGTAAAATACGCACAGACATTGATGAGACCCTGGTATCTACGTAAAACACCTGTACTTCAACTGGAAAAACTACTCTAATTATAGTTCCGTGACAAATATAGAAAATAAAGTACTTTTCAAACTATATCATTGCTGGTCGGAGAAGTATACTGGCCAATCGGCTACCTGATAGTAACAATATTAATAATATTGTAATTACCATGAAAGGTTAAAAGCGGTGGGAAAGCCGTGGGAATGTTTTCGGCCTTGAAGGGTGTAAAGATAAGGGCTTTAACATGGCATTATGAACCTTCTGGAGGTAAATTAAAAGTTAGCGAGCCTCCCCAAGATTTTTTCGAATTTGCAAGTTTTCTAGAAAAAGAAGGTCTTCAAGTATGGTCTAAACGTATTATCCTGCCAACAGTACATGAAATAGAATATTCGGGACTTGAAAAACTAGTGTCAGAGGCCGTCGAAATAGTAGAAGATAACGGCATCGATTATTTGGCTCTACATATTGGTAGCTGTAAACTATGGAACGCGGCGGTAGGGTTACTTAACACATATGAAAAACTTTTCATATCCATTGGTTTCAACCCTGAAAAAGCTAAAGAGATCTACACGCTACTTCACACAGTATCCAAAAAATGCGGAGTCGAGGCAGGAGCTAGGTTCGGGGTCTCGTTCGGACCACCACCCATATCACCCTATTTTCCCATTACGCAAAGCATTGAGGAAGGGGTTTCCATAAGCCTACTTTATCCAAGCTACCTAATGTACTCCTTAACGAGAAGTAATGGGATTTCCACGGCTCTAAGAAAGCTAGCGGTGGCGATGGTTGATGGATACAAGTCCTTTCGACGCCATTTCAATGCAACAATAAAGTTCCTAGGTGTGGATTATTCGCTCTCCCCATGGGAGAATGAAAGTGTAGCCGAGCTTCTTGAAAAAGCCGCTAACATTAGGCTTGGAGAGCCGGGGTCCCTTCATATAGTACATGTCTTTAACAGGTTGATTAGGGAGGTGGCGGAAAGTTTTCAGGGAACTGGCTTTAACGAGGTCATGTTGCCCCTTGCAGAGGATAATAGACTGAAAGTCTTAGCCATGGAAGGCGCTCTTTCTCTTCAAAAACTAGTGTCACTGGTATCCGTATGTACAGCTGGTTTAGACATGGTGCCCCTACCCAGAAACACCCCATATAAGGTGGTGGTCAACTTAATGATGGATCTTCATGCTCTTTCTAAGGTAAAGGGTAAAACCGTTGGACTGAGAATTCTTCTACCGGATGCAGAGGCAGGTGAGATATTGAATCTCGGGTTCTTTGGACCAACCCCGGTTCTCAGCCCCTACGAGTAACAAGCTTCTATACATATCCTCAACTTCCTCCTTTACGTCTAAATATTAACACAAGAACAACTACCACCGTGACTATTGCTAAGGCCATAAAGGCCCTTGCGAAGCCAACTTTTATGGTAATCGAGTTTGTTGAAGGAAGGTATTTGTCGTTTCCCTCCCAGCTAACCTCTACGGTCCATTCACCTGGTATAGAGGCATATCCTAATGGCACCTCAAACCCGCCGTCGGAGCTGGTTGTTATCGTAAAGGTGTGGATGTTGCCTAGGGGGTCTTTTAACACTATTTTTAATGGAACCCCCTTCAGGGGAGGGTTTAGGGCCCCCTTAACAATAATGGGGTCACCTAGGTCAAGTTGTGTCTTCATGTCGAAAAAGATGTATGAGACATGCTTAGAGACCTTTAAGACGAGTTTATTACTTTCTGAAGGAAGGTCGTTCAGGGTACCGCTCCAAACAGCCTTTATTCCCCATGTTCCTGTCTCCTGGAGTTCTACGGTAATTTTTAATCCCTCTTTAGCAGGGTCTACGATCATGGTTTTGACGCCACCCCAGGGTGGGAAAACGTAGATCATGTAGAGGCCTTTACTGGATTCAGGGGATAAACTGCCTTGAATTAGGGCGGAATCACCCACATAGTATATTTTCTTATCGGAGGTTAGCTTCAAACTATGTTTGTGTTTAGGCGTATAGGGGGTAGCTAAGTAACTTATCTTCAGCACAGTCTTTATGGTGCCTCTTGCAACGAAGAAGTATAAGGATGCTGTAGTATTTTCTTCGCAGGGTGTTCGTACAAAAGTTATGTAGAAGGGTCCTGGGGGATTCCTACCGAAGACGACACCACCCCCCTGCGGTTCCGCCTGTATCCATCCGATTCCGGGAAGATAGAATTCAGCCCATGCATGTGCTTTTTCCTCGCCTACTTCAATAAGCGTATTCATTATAGGATCTAACCTCAGTCCGAAGACTAGTTGCGAAGGTATGCCTAGTGCTCTTTCAAGAGCGACAAACAAACGTGCAAACTGGGTGCATTTTCCTCTTTTGTTTCTCAGAGTCCAAAGAGCCCCCTTGTCATCTCCAATGTTTTCATCGTATTTAATGGTCATTCCTAAAAATTTAGATATCTCTTTGGATACCTCGTAGGGACTGGTTACTGCATCCTTCATTTTTTCCGCTAGATCCACAACATCGCTTGAATTCGATTCGATGAACCTACAGGGGGTTATGTAACTTTTCATATAGGGATGGATGAGCGTTAAACTACTGAAAGTGAGTCCCGGGTCAGGACGGTATGTCCAGTTCAATAAAATGCGATATCTTGCTTTAACTTCAGTTCTTCCTCCTGTAGGTATAATTAAAGTTGAATAGGCTGCATACTGGTTGCCATATTGATCCACGATCACTCGTGTAGGTTCTGGAGATAATTCAGGTTCAGTAAGTAGGATCTGGAATGGCGGTACACTTATAGCTAATGCTAGCTTAAGCTGGTCAATGAATCCAAGTGAATATCCTCGATTTTCGAATACAAGTGTCACGTTGAGGTTTAATAGCACTTTCAGGGGAGTTGCATTATAAAGGTAAAAGAACCCCTTCTCTACGATTCTTTTTCCACTGTACGCTTCAGTGGCCTCTAAGATGATGAGATAAGGGCCTTCAAGGTCTTCTCTATCGAAATCTAGGAAGTACCATAAAGCATATGTTATATATCCTTGGGCTACTTTAGGACCTATACTATTGGAATCCTCGGATATAAGTGCTCCCAACGGATCATATATTATGATATGCCAGTTCAAAAGATAGGTGAAATTACTACCAGAAGGGCTCGAAAGAGTGATTTCAGTGTATATGTAAACCTTTTCTCCCGGGCTGAATATTGGGTTAACTTTCAGAGTATAATTGCCCACTCCATAGACATCGCTGCAGATAAGTATTCCTATGCTCCTCATGTCGATATCGGCTGAGCCTCCAGCGGTGTAGATGTTTTGTTGAACTACTAGCGTAAAGATAATTAGAGGTAAAAACATTAAGGATGCTTTTCTATACATATTCTCCACGGTAAAAAACTAGATAAACAGCTATATTAGGTGTAAGGCTAATGTTTAAGTGGCGAAACCATTATGGGTATCCTGAGATACGGAGATCCGGAGAAGGCAGGTTTCGACCCAAATAGGTTGTCACGTGTTGATGCTTTTATAAAAAAAGCTATCAAGGAGAAACACTTTCCAGGCGCCGTACTGCTTGTTGCTCGTAAAGGTGTTATAGTATATCATAAGGCTTTTGGAAAAAGAGTGGTAAAGCCTGTGGAAAAACCAATGGAAAAGGATACAATCTTTGATCTGGCATCAGTCACTAAAGTAGTTTCAACAACTACTTTAACCATGAAGCTTGTGGAAGATGGACTAGTATCCCTTTCAGACCCCCTCGTAGACTACATACCGGAGTTTAAGGGTTTTGGCAAAGAACAGATAAAGATAGTACATTTACTTACACATACCTCGGGTCTACCGCCTTGGCTACCCTTCTTTTCGCTTTGTAACTCAAGGGAAGAGGTTTTCAAATATATTTTTTCGTCGCATTTAACGGCCCCGCTCTTTAAGCCAGGCGAAAAGATAGTTTATAGCGACATAGGCTTCATACTTCTAGGGCTACTGATAGAGCGCGTAAAAGGCAAGAGGCTGGATGAAGTGGCCCGAAAGGAACTGTTTCAGCCACTAGACCTAAAGAATACAATGTATAATCCACCAGGCGAGCTAAAGGAGAAAACGGCTGCCACAGAGCAATGTAAGTATAGGGGTAGAATTATCTGGGGTGAAGTACATGACGAGAACGCCTATTCCATGGGAGGCGTGGCTGGCCATGCAGGACTCTTTTCAACAGCCTTCGATCTAGCTAAATTCGCTCAAATGATGCTTAACAAGGGAGTCTATGATGGCGTTAGAATTTTAGGTTCACGAACAGTCGAAGTTATGACTAGTGAACATGCAAGAACAGACTCTGGAAGAAGGGCTTTAGGCTGGGGCATGAGGGTAAAGGGGGCCTATAGTTCTGGCGGGGATCTTTTATCTGAAAAAGCCTACGGACATACGGGCTTCACCGGAACATCTCTCTGGATCGACCCTGAACTAGATCTCTTCATCATATTCCTCACAAACAGGGTTCACTATGGAAGAGAAAACCGCGCTATAATAAAGGATAGACCTAAACTACACAACATAATCGTGTCCTCGCTCGTGACCTAAAGGGGTGACAGGCTATGGACATTGATTTAATTGCCGGACAGACGTTAATGGTGGGTTTTGAGGGGAAACAGTTTGATGACAAACACTTAGAGATGCTTCGCGACCTAAAGCCCTCAGGAATAATACTTTTTGCCAGAAATGTGGAGAATCCTAGGCAGGTCTGTAACCTGATAAAGGATTTTCAGGATGAGGCGAAAAGTATAGGTATACCAGAGTTGGTCGTCTCAGCCGATCAAGAGGGATGGCCTGTACTTAGATTCACTAAGGGGTTCACATTCATCCCTAGTCAAATGTGTGTGGCAGCTACAGGATCGAAGAAGCTTGCGTATAAACTAGCTAAAGTAATTTCAAGGGAACTTAAAATAGTGGGGGTTAACCTCAACCTAGCTCCAGTTCTAGACATAAACACCGACCCCGATAACCCTGTAATAGGAGTACGTTCCTTTGGGGATGATCCTAGAGTGGTGGCTGAATATGGTGAAACCTACATTAAGGCTTTTCAGGAGGAGGGGGTAGGGGCTGTAGGCAAACATTTTCCAGGCCACGGCGGGGTAAACGTTGATTCACACTACGCGCTACCCATACTGGATGTGGATTTAAACACCCTTCGAAATCGAGAGTTAATACCGTTTCGCAGAGCGGTTGAAGCGGATGTAAGCTCCATAATGTTAGCCCATATATCGGTGCCCAAGATAGACGACTCGAGGACACCTGCAACATTTTCGAAGCCTATAATAGACGTCCTAAAGAAGGAGCTGGGCTTTAAAGGTTTAATCATGACCGATGCCCTTGAAATGAAAGCTATCTCCGACAACTATGAACCAAAAGACGTTGCTATCAAAGCCATTAACGCAGGGGTGGATCTCCTGTTATCCTCGCATTCACTGGATCTACAATATGAGTTAAAAGAATCTATAGTTGAGGGCGTGAAGAAGGGTTTAATTTCCACCAAAAGACTTAAAGAAATATACTTAAAAATACAAGGATTCAGGGAGAGGTTTCCATGGAATCAAGATAGTTTAGATGGTTTAAGGAGCAGGGAACACACCGCTGTTTCTTATGCTGTAACTAAGCGGGCTGTTACGCTGGTGCATGGAACCCTGCCTAAAGGGTTTGATGAACCAGTTGTCTTGATACCGAAAATGGGTGTATATACCCCTGTTGAAGAGGAAATCAAGGAGGAAGTTAGTGAACTAATCAGCGGGCTTGAAGTATGTTACTATGAGACGAATCCCTCGGAACATGAGATTAAAGAACTCTCGGAAAGATTCGCGTACCGTAATATATTACTCATACTAGCTAAGGCGCAGAGATACAGGGGTCAACTAAAATTGGTGGAAAAAATAGGCGAAGTAGCCCTAAACTTGGTTGTTGCTGCTGGAAGAGAGCCATATGATTTAACACATGTTAAAATTGATGCACCAAAACTGGCGATATACACAGTTCATCCTACTTCAATTAAGGCCTTGCTCGAGCATTTAACCGAGAAGACGGTTCCAGAAGGCCGTCTACCAGTAAGGTTACCAAGCATGTAATCCGTTTTTAGCTTCACCTAATTATAAATTTTTATACCAAAAGGGTAATAAAATTTAACGGTATAAAGCATGAAGAAAATCTTCGAAAAGAGAGACGATGCCACCATCCTGAATAGGATGACGGGTGAACGGTGTATTATAGTATGCTTTAGTAACATTAAGGAGCTTTTCAACACATATTATGAGATACTAGGTGATGATCTTTTCTCTTTAGAGTATGAAAGAGGCTATAGGATAGGTAAACTTAGGTTACAGAAATTTCGTACAAGTAACGACCCTAAAAAACTTGTAGACAAGCTCCTTGAGATTTATGAATATATGGGAGCCTTTAAGGTTATTGAATGGAATTTTGATCCAGTTAGGCTTGAGGGAAAGGTTCTTATTAAAAATTCCTATATGGCTGAGATTTTTCAAGGGTTGGGTAAAACCGTATGCCATAATATTGCAGGTTATCTTGCTGCAATTATCGAGGGTGCTTTCAAGTCGGACGTTATGGTAAAAGAAACTAAGTGTCTAGCACAAGGAGATGATTTATGTGTGTTTGAGATTAGGGGGAGGAAGCCAGTAATTTGCTGATTTTTTTGTAGAAGTTGGATAGTTCTGCCACAATGGGGCTGTCCTTTTTAAGGCGGTAAGCCTTTCTGCTGTGACTTACATTCACTTCTTCTATGATACCGTACTCTACTAAATACGGTAATATACGATAGATACTTCCAGGGTTTTTTCCAAGTCTCCTGGCTATTTCGCTGAGATTAAATAGGCTGTCCGGGTTGCAGAGAAACAGTTCAATCACTAGGATTCTCAGGGATTTACCAAAGATCCTTTCTAGCACCTTTACAGATCCCAGAATATTAACTAACTCATAATTTATATACCCTTGTTTTCAGCTACACTAATGAGGGATCCTTAAGTACCGCTACAGCGTTGCCTGACAGTATGTTTCCCTTAACTTCCTTGTCTTCTATAAGCGCGTCGAGAATTCTTAAGGTTTTTATAGGGTCCTCTATCGGCCAGTTTGATCCAAAAAGAACTTTATAGGACAATGGTTTATGGAGTAGGATTCCTCCCAAACCGTTTAAAACTCCTTTAAGGAAGCTCTTTGTACACCCCTTGAAGGGAGGTGAAATATCAATATACACGTTCGGGTATTTTAGGGCTAATGCTATTGAGTCTTCGATCCACGGCCATCCCGCATGTGCCAGCACTATCACTAGGTCGGGGAAACTCTTGGCCACCGGCTCTAATACTCTGGGGCATGCCGAGTAAACACTTGCCCCGATTACACGTGTATAACCTGTATGGAATACTATGGGGACACTGTGTTCAGCTATTCTCTCGTAGACAGGATACATTGAAGGGCTACTGGGGTCAAAGCCTTGCAGAGGGGGATGCAACTTAAATCCTCTTAAACCCAAGTCTTCGACGGCTCTATCTATCTCCCTTAAAGCCTTCCTAGTATCGTTGGGGTCTATGCTTCCAAACCCTATAAAAAACCCTTCAGAAGCATCAACAAGCCGTTTAACATGCTCGTTGCTTACTGCTGTAAACCCCCTATATGAAAGCACATTTACAGGAAGTAGAACAGCCCTCCTGAGACCACGATCCCTTAATCTGGTTAAGAGTATTTCAAGGGACTGTAACTTAGGTTCTAAACCCAAGTATTTTAGAACCGTTGATGGATTTGTATCGGGTGGCCAAGCCTCTTTAACACAATAGGGATGGAAATGAAAATCGATTATCATTAGACTATAAGATAAGCCAACCAGTTATTAAAATTACTGTACACTCTTTACAAATTTATAAGAGGCTACCGGCCCTGTTCCTCGCTAACCTGAAGAATAGATTCTTCCGTACTCTTTTTTGTTAACGCAAGGTAGATGAGATATAGTATCGCTCCTATAAAGAAGAGTGTGAGCGCAGTCTTGTAAAAGTAGTCTAGGAATATTCTTCCATAGTATCCTATCTTATACATTTCATTAGGTGTGTGAAGCTTTAGCCTATAGGCTCCCACCTGGATCATGTTAACCACGGCAACCATTATGAAGTCGTTGCCATTCAAGTGCTTTAAGTACATTGGTACAAACTGAGGAGATACAAAGGCCTCTCTAGGTATTTCCTTGTATAAGCGTCCAACATTATAGTACCAAAGTAACTCCCCATTAGAGTCATCTAAAACCAGGATGAGACCATAATAAACATCAGGTGCAAATACAGTGCCAGGATCTATATCAGTTTGATGAACGATTCCGATATATAGTTTATCTCCGACCTTCTCGATGCTCTGGGGAGAAAAGCAGGTTTTAGGGTAGCTTATCACCTTCCTCCAGACTAACCTTCCATCACTTAAATTAATCTTCAGTATTATGGCGGGAGAATACGCGTGTTCTCCTTCGCCAAGCCCTAGGAGATATGCGCATCCTTCTATTATTTTTAAACGTACTATACCCTCGTACCTAATCCCCTCCATGTAATCCGTGATGTTAATTACCTTGACGCCAGGATTTACTATGTAAATGTACTTTCCATCAGTACAGAAAAACCTATTATCGTAGACATAGAAAGCAAGCCTTAAGTTTTTGAAGCCGTTTATTATCACCTTTCCGTCAAGTGTAACTATAGAAGTATTGTTATGTAATGCAAGCAGAGTATCGTTTAGTGTAAAGACAAAAGCATACGGTATTTCTTTTAAAAACTTTAGTTCTCTCTTATCTATATCAAGCATGTATAATGCATAATATGCATCCTTCCCTATCGCAGTAAAGAATATGGTTTTGTTGACTACCACTGGGCCAATGGTCCACGATAAGTTTTTAAAAAGCCTGTAGAAAACAACTTCTCCATCATATTTGAGAACCGCCACGAACCCGTTGAATCTCTTTGATGTTAGGTTCCAAAAAGAGCCGCAAACTACGAAAAAGTCTTCAGAGAAAAAGGCATATGCCGGGTACACAAACCCTACCGCATAGTAGTGGGGAACAGGTATAAACGTAGGGTCAAAATATCTAACCCATTCTACGTCATATTCTGCCTTCAAAGGATACTTTAAAGTTTCATTTAGGGAATACAAGAAGGAGAGTAGGAGAATTATCACTATAAACCATATCAATTTCTTATATTTCACTGCTATCACCAATATTTTATATATACACCTTAGTTAATAAATATTACCTATGAGAAAAATAATATTATTTTTGCTGATTGTAACCTTGATATTGGTGTCCACTGGTCGAGTATTCCTAATTTACGCGGATCCATGGTACCAAATATTCTACAAACATATCAAAGATGCAACAAATCTATCAACAATAGAGGGTCTAGTTCTTGAAGATACTGGTTTTGGAATAGATTTTTATGTAGGATACTACGCTGAGGCCAACATTACCACAATAAAAGCTAGTGTATGGCCAGTAGTTCACCTAAAAATGGTAGGTATACTTGATAAACATTACGGTAGAACAGTATCATTTACCCTTTCGGTATCTAAGGTTAGTGCTGGCCCTAATGCTGACTTATCAGTCGATATAAACTACGATGAATCCGGTTTTGAAGCTGGGTCTGGACGGTCTCTAGAGGGATTTGCAATCCTATTTGAATTTGCTGCTAGCGCAATTCATGAGGTTTAGGACTTGCTGTATCGGTAGCCTTTGCGATATTTCAGGGAATCTTAAGTTCCTCAGACACCGAGTATATGCAACGTTAGGTTGGTCGAAATATAACATAGCGCAAGCAGGAGGATACTTTTATGTTAAACTTAAAGTAGAAGATACATCTAATGTTTCGGTGGGAGACACCTTTACTTATGTTTACAGATGTAGGGCAAGTACCATAGTTTATAACCTAGTTCCTCTAAGTTCTCCAGGTATAATTGCTCCCCAAGCCTCCGAAGAGTATCAGGATGCACGTGCATCGATAAGTAAAGATGTAACTTGTGTCTTAAAAATAGTTGATAAAAATACTAGCTAAAAATAATAAATTTATTTTTTATTTATTAAAAATCGAAAAGTTTAAAAATCTTTGTACTTGTACTATTCACGTAAAATAATTTATATACCTGCAATTAAAGCTGCAAGATAGATGGCTGATGTCGTGATCATGTCGGCGAGGGTGCTTTCAATGGGGTTTACGAAGTTGTCTGGGTCGAGTCCTTTTTTGTAGGTTTTGATGGCGATAATATAGGATAAGGATATGATGAGAGGTACTGAGATCAGATTTGATGTTACGGTTATCTGGGTTAGAGTACCGAAGGTTGCGTGGTTTCCGGTGAAAACTACTGCTGTTACCGACATTAACGTAAAAATTGTCAGGGAGGCTGTCCAGCACCCAGCCACCTCCATTCCCAGTTTCTTGAGTGAAGTGATGTATGGTTTTAGGGTTCCTAAAGCCAGTCTCGTGGTCACCATGGATCCCACTATGGAGCCGGTGTCTCCGACGGTGTCTATTAGAGAAGGATATATGATGTAGAGTTCATCGAATCGACCTATCCTGTTGCTTATCTCCTGTAGGAATGAGCCTGTAACCATCACGATTATTGTGACTATTAGTATTGTTATGAAGGATTCCTGTATAGTTTCTTGGAATGCTCGTTCGTCCCAGAATTTTTTACCTATTATTGTAATTGCAATAATGTAGATTGTGTTGACTAAAATTAATGGTAGAAAACCCGTTGTGAGGACTGTTTGAATTATGGCAACATAACAAAGGGTAGCCAGAATATCGGCTACAGTTGACATAACAGGATAGACGACGTAATCCGGGTCCAAGCCAAGTTTATATGAAATAATGGATACGAATACGGTTAAGGGGGATATTACTGCGAAGGAGGAGGCCAGGGAGGCCGTAGCCGCCAAGAGTATGTAGAGAGAGTTTGCATAATGTATTTGTATGATGCTTAGAAGGGAGATCATAAGCCCTGTGAAAAATCCTCCGATGAGAGTTAACACGCTCATTGCACTGTAAATAGATTTAAAATACACTGTGTTTCCCGTGAAGCTAGGTTTAATCGTACCCATATGTAGGCCTGTACTCATTTTCCCACTGAATATTCCGTTTATAACCCCCCTTACGCTGAGGATACCAGGATAAAGCATGAACGCCCATGGTATTCCCCCTAAAGCCTGGTATTGAAACGCTATAAGGAGACCCGCGAATATGCCTAAAACATCGAAGATTAATGAGAATAAAGACTGTTTGAAAGATCTACTAAACTCACTTATATTCTGGGTAACCGCTGACATTACTGTAGCGAGGCGCATTTTATCACACTTTTAGTAATCATTGAAGACAAGAGGTTAAATAATAATTTTAGGTTTAAAGTTTTCAATTAAAACAAATGTACATTACAAACAAAGTACCCTTTACCTACTTTAAGTAGTTCACGTGGGCACCGACAAGGTGAAAATGGGCCGATAACCGCTATAGTAGCATTCTGTTGAATAGAGTTAAAATTCCAGTAGATTTTATATCGACCAATTATAGTGTTCTTTGCCTGAAAACTTTTATATGGGAAATTAATAATAATTGGTAGTATGGAGGTTGTTATTAGATATATTGATAAAATGGGTAGGATATCTATTCCCTCAAAATGGAGAAGGGATTGGGAGGGGAAAGTCCTTCTCATAAGGACACCTAAAGGCGACGTGATTGTAAGACCTTTGAAGAAGAGGATTAAACTTTCAGGACTGTTTGATTCCATAGAGGTTGATGTCGAAGATTTTGAAGACGTGCATAAGGTAAGGAGGGCCATATATGGCTAGGTTTCTTGATTCCTCGGTTTATCTCTACGCTATTCTGAAGCCTAGAAAAGAGTTAACTCGGAGAGAGAAGGCGATAAAGGACGAGGCAAAGGCTATAATAAGCTCTCTTGAGGAGGGGGAGGAAATGGTGACATCGACTATCCATCTCTCGGAGATACTCAACATGGTTGAAAGCCGTCTAGGATTAGAAAAAGCCTTAGCCGTCCTTGAAACATTCTTGTCGATGGATAATCTAACAATATTAGGTGTGACAAGAGAGAACTATGAGGAGGCTCTAATTATTGCGGAAAAATACAATGTAAGTCCTAACGACGCTGTAGCAGTAACTCTATGTACTACCAATGGTATCAAGGAAATATATAGTTTCGATAAACATTTTGACAACATACCCTGGATAAAGAGGGTAACGAAAAACTAGCTAAAAGCTTTAAATAATTTAGCTGAAATATATCTTTCATCTTCACCATGCTCAAACAAGTATATCCTTGTCAGTCGTTAAACAAAATATTATTATAAAGTAGGATGTTAAGCCGCTTTTCTCTTTCCCAATAACATGGTCGTGGCAACCATAGCTATTAATGCTGTGACTGAGCTATAGGTAAACGCTATTCCTGGCCCATAAACATCCCAGAGTATGCCGAATACGATGTTGGAAACCAGGAGACATAAACCTATAACCAGGTAATAGAAGCTATACGCAGCACCCCTTATTGAGGGGGGTGCGTACTCAGCTACTAAGGCTCTCTGAATGGTTTCAGCCACCCCTACATATACACCATATATCAGGGCTATCACTGCTGCATAAAGGGGGTTTCCATAAGCCATGGTTGAGAAGAGACTTGTTAACATAAAGGCGAAGTAGCCCATTAGAAGCACCTTCCCTTTTCCTATCCTATCTGACAATATGCCTGCAGGCACCCCCACCAAGGTATGTGTCACATTAATTAAAGCATATAGTAGCGGTATGAAAGCATCGGAAACCCCCAGATTGCTACCCTTAACCAGTATAAAGGAGAAACTATAGACGCCGAGCGAGAATATAGCTATGGGTATAATAGCTCTAAGGTAATCCCCCGTTACTGCATATCGAATTTGTTTAAACACCGAGATAGCTGAAATAGCTTTTCCACGGGGCTCTTTAACCATTATTAGGAGAACGATGAGCGCTAGAAGCCCAGGTATAAGGGAGACTGCGAAGACCCCTCTATAGCCTACAAACGGTAACAAGAGGAAGGCTAATGCTGGGCCGAGTATAGCGCCGATTTGATCGAGGGTTCTATGAATGCCGAAGGCCATACCCATTTTTCCCGAATGTATCGACTCGCTTATAAGCGCATCCCTAGGCGCTGTTCTAACGCCTTTACCCAGCCTGTCTATTAGTCTTACGGCGAGCACGTCGAGCCAGTTTCGAGTCAGCGAGAAAAACGGCTTAGCCATGTTGGAAATAAAGTAGCCAGTAAATATCAACAGCTTTCTCTTACCTATGACATCAGAAATGAATCCCGAAAATACCCGAAGAAAGTAGTTGGCGAGCTCGGCCATGCCATCTATAATCCCCAACACCATTGCTCCACCACGAAGTTCCTTCACTATGAAAAGTGGTAGGACTCCAAAGACCATCTCGGAGGAAGCGTCTGTAAAAAGGCTAACAAAGCCAAGAGCCACAACGTTTCTAAAGCCTAACCGTGTTCCATTTTCCCTATCCATATACATTAAACCTTATTTAATAGTAACATTTTTCGATA
Organism: Thermoprotei archaeon; assembly: GCA_003650675.1. GTDB lineage: Archaea > Thermoproteota > Thermoprotei > Thermofilales > B20-G17 > B67-G16. The sequence continues at coordinate 33,507 of QMRH01000022.1, forward strand.
AAACATTTTTCTAAGATAGTGTATTTAAACGGGGCTAAAAAGCCTTAAAAGGCGAAGGTAAACGTTTAAAAATATATTCTTGTATCTTTTCGGTAAGTAAAATACTGCCCTTCCTTCTTTGGGCTATGAGACCTGCCGTTATAAGGGTTTTTAGGGGCCTGTTAATTGCCTCGTAGCATGATTTAGAGAAAACCTTGAGTTTAATGTCACTTATTGTTAATTCTTCTCCATCCCTGAGTCTTCGAATAAACTTCTCTCCCTTTATTAGAATGGCCTCCCCAAATCCTCCTCTAATTTCCGTCTCACCATCCTCCTGCGGTATTTTAATTGATGAAGCACCTCCAAGCAGGAGGCTAACAACATCAGTGTAATCCTTTGGAAACACCGCAAAGAAGAAGGCTCTAGGCAGTTCATGGTCCTTTTCAATAATAAAGTCTAGAAATCGGAGGGCTTCTTCTACTATGGTATCTGGG
>QMRH01000023.1 GCA_003650675.1 Thermoprotei archaeon
CTAAAAATGGTTTAAATCTAGATGTTTTATTATTTTATATAATAAAACATCTTCCAGGGCTAGTTAAAGCTACAATAAAAATAACCCCCCATACTTTACCTAAAATATTATCTCAACTCTACTCATCAACCGGTATCACCACCATAAAATCTGACGGCGAATCTATAGTGTTAGAACTGTTGGCCAGAAAAAGCTGGCTAAGCCGGTTCTGTAGAAAACATCGGGTAGACGTGGAGGTGGCTATACCCTATGAAGAGGCTGATCTACGTACTACGCTTGGGCCACAGACCCTCACGAGATAAACGTATAAGTACGCACGTCGGTCTGGTTGCACGGGCTTTTGGTGCTGATGGAATAATCTATAGCAACACTAACGACTACTCGCTACAGGAAAGCCTAAAAAAGGTCACCCAGATCTGGGGCGGCCCCTTCGAGGTTAAGGTCGGAGGAAACTGGAGAAACATTATAAAGGAGTGGAAGAAGAAGGGTGGCATAGTGGTTCATCTAACAATGTATGGTGAAAATATAGCAACCAGTAATGTTCTGGAGGAAATAAGAGAAAAAACGGGGGATATTCTGATAGTCGTAGGAAGCGAGAAGGTTCCAAGAGAAGTTTTTGATCTAGCTGATTTTAACGTAGCCATCGGAAATCAGCCTCACAGCGAAGTCTCCGCGCTAGCCATATTTTTAGACCGATTTTTCTGCGGAAAGGAATTAATGAAAGAGTTTTATAATGCAAGGAAAAAGATAATTCCACAGAAAAAAGGTAAAAAAGTGGTGGAATTAAAGAAGGAGGTTGACTAATATTGTTATCAACGGAGCTCAGGTTTATCGCAGAGATGGCTGAAACCCTAACAGGGCCTGCAGGACGAAAAATAGTTGAGCTTCTAGCAATACGGAACGAGATGACCGATGATGAAATAGCCAAGATCCTTGACGCCCCTATAAACGAGGTCAGAATTATACTTCATAAGCTCTTTGATGCCCGTTTATTAAAGTACCGCCGTGAACGGGACAAAAAGATAGGATGGTACGTATACTTCTGGAGGATAACGGACGAGAATGCAGAAATTATTTACAAACAGAGAAAGAGAAAAGTCCTTGAGAAACTTAAGAAACGACTAATTTACGAGACCCAAAACACCTTTTATGCTTGCTCGAACAGAGATATCCCCCGTCTAACTTTCGATGATGCGTTTAATAACATGTTTAAGTGTCCTGTTTGCGGAGCCATACTCGAACCATACGATAATTCAGGGATAATAATAGTCCTAAAAAATATTATAGAAAAGATAGAAAGCTCTGACCCCTAAACATAAACTAATCAACGCGTTTTCTCCTGAAAAACTTAAGCTTCACCCTCAACTTTACCCCGCAGACAGGACATTTATTAAAACCCGGAGAAAAGCTTCTACCACATACAGGACAATAACGTATTTTTCGTGCGGCTCCTCTAAAATTCTTCTTTGTCACGGGTTTACATTCCAATCCAAAAGCCTCCGCAACACTCATCAAATCAAAGTCGTCGGAAAACAACTTTAAAAAGTACCCTTCTTTTTTGAGCAGAAGAGCCAATGCAACAACACTAGCATCCGTTTTTGAGATTTGAAGCCCCATACTCTCCGCTTTTTCCATAACTTCTTTAATCAGCTCCTCGGGCGCGCTCCTGATCACTATTTTGGACGACGATAAATAGACCTCGAAGAGAATTTTACTTCTACTGTCCTTCAGCTCGTCGACTACCTCCGGTGTGGTAAAACATTTTTCTTTCAAGACCTGTGAAACACCGATGTTTATGAAAAAAGATGAATCTAAAACACACACTTTTTTTCTATTTTTCACTATGACTGCCACCCATATAGTACTCGTTCCCGTATCCGCCTGTAAAAATCGCTTCGAAACCTGACCAAGTTTATTTCATCGCCACGACCTACGTAAAGGGATCCTATTTCACCTTGTTTTAGTAAGATTGTATGAAAACCATCTCCTACTACACTAACACCCCCTGGAGCCGATTTGATTTTCACCTTAAGTCTACTCTTAGACGGCATTACTATAGGTAACGAAAGAACACTTAAAGGGGCTATGGGAAGCACGTATAGTACATCAAGCCTATAGTCTACCACTACACGGTTTAAGGAAAAAGCATATGCTGATGCTCCAGTAGTCGTAGAGAGTATCAATCCATCACATTTTCCTTTATATATTTTTTCACCGGTTTCTAGATCAACTACCTCTAAACTTACCAGAGACTGAAAGTCGCCGCTTCTCACAACTATTTCGTTCAGGAAATATAGCTTCTTTTCGGTTGACGGGATAAAAAGCTCCAGTCTCGACCTTTTTTCAAGCCAGTAGTTTCCTTGAATAAAACTCTTTAGATCATCTTCGAGGTGAAGTTCATCAGACGACATTAAAAAACCGAGGGACGTAGCAACTTTTACGCCAAGAAATTTTTTGTTGGAGGAATAGGGCATTTCAAAAACTGTTCTTAGGAAACTGCCATCGCCTCCAACTATAATTAAAGTATCTACATCTGCGTAAATTTCCCGCAAACTTACACCATTGCTTATATTTAGTAGGGATGCAAGTCTTTCCTCCACTAAAAGTTTCTCCACCCTGTCCTCAAGTAAATTATATATTTTACTGGTTATCCTTAAAATTTCAGGTGTATATTTTTTCGCAACAACGCCTACTGTCAGCCTCCCACCTATTTTTCCCGTAATATTCACAGCGTGTCACCTTCTCGTCACTATTTTTATTACATCCTTATGCTTTAAAACATAATTGGCGGGAAGTTTGCGTTTTGTTCGGGCATCAACAGCATGCATAAACTTTTTCTGTAAATCGCTATGAATCAACCCGGCAAATTCCTTGGCAGTTGTTCCAGGTGGAACTAGAAACGCGTCCGGCAACACTCTTCCATGATGATCTGTGAGTTTATATTCGTTTTCCACAGGGAAGACAACTACTGTTTCAAGGATATCGAATACCGCTCTGTTTAGAGATTCTTGAACCCCAGTAGACCCCCATTTCTTTAAAACATTTTCTCTGACGTATTCCAGCGCGTCTATCTGCTTTCTACTCAACTTTTTTTCATCCAAGATTTTAAAATCCGATTCTCCGGGAAGATACTCTATTAGCCCGGCTTTAGCCGCCTTTCTAAGGACTAGTTCGGAAATAGAACTGGTGGGAATCACAATGTATTTTCCTTTTAGCTCCTTCATCATTATCTTAATGTTATCTTCAGATTGAGGTATATCGCACTTGTTAGCCGCTATAAGAATAGGCTTCGAGTATTGTCTTAGAAGTTTGACGAAAAATAATATTTTCTCGTCGCCAGCATCTCTTGCTTTCTTAATATCCTCTAAGCCGGATTCACTTAAAGCCTGCTGTATATGTCCCAGCTTTACCCCCAGCCCGCTTAACCTTTCGGCTAAAATTCTACTGAGTTCAGAACCGAGTATAGTAGCTTTCTTAATTAAGGTGTTCCAGTCCTTTTTAAGGATTTGAAAAATCCACATGTCAACTTCTTTTTCCAGGAAAGCTACGTCTTTGAGTGGATCATGCTGTCCTGGTCTTAGCTTACGTCCCTCTTCATCCGTCCCTCCTGAAGCATCAACAACATGTATTAAAACATCTGCTCTCCTTAACTCATCTAAGAAGCGGTTTCCGAGACCACGTCCCTTCCATGCATCTGGAACCAGGCCTGCAACATCGATTATTTCTACGGGTATGAACCTGAAACCTCTTATACATTTCGAGTTTACAGGGTTATCCTGAACATTAAATTCACTGCATACGCATTTAATTTTAACGTATCCTACTCCCTTGTTTGCCTCTATAGTTGTAAATGGATATGGAGCTATCTTTACATCTACTAAAGTGGCTGCCGAAAAAAACGTGCTCTTCCCGGCGTTAGGTTTCCCTACTAAACCTATCTGTAGCATGGCTCTTCTTCTCAGGAGTATACTATTTACTCAAATGGTTCAAGGTAAAATAATCTTTTCCAATTAAAGTCGTTCAGCGATGCGGGCTCGTTCATCTTTCACTTAAGCCCGCTATTCATCATCTGCTTGCTTTCGATAACTATAGCTTCATCTTCCAGCGGCTAATAGATATACTGTGAGCCGGTAAATTATATTCTAGACTGTTAATTGTATTATTTCCTAGTGAAATAACATTGACTAAGGCCGATAAAAATGTGGTTGTAATTGGAGGAGATTCAATAGCAACCAGGTTGTGTGTATTCCTGAGGAAAATACGCCCACGTTTAAACATAACGTTGATTCCATTTCCTTGGCAAAGTATAGGACTCATCCGGGAGCTGGTTTTAAATATACCGCAGTTTTCCCGTAGAGTTTCATGGAGTAGTCTTAAAAACTATGACGAAAAATACCTTTCAAAAATAGCGAGAATAAATATAGTAAGATTTCTTCAACCAGAAGTTTTAGAGCAGGCGGAAACGGAGGATTCCACTATCTTTATAAGCAATAGAGGCAGACTCAAAGTATATTTCAGTCATTCCGAGAAAACCCTCTATCCTGAAAAAACGGAGGACCTGATTAGTCTACTAGAGGAGATAAGAACTTTAAAAAGAAAAACCAGTGAAAAACCGGTGATTGGCGGCTCCCTTCCTGTTCTGACCCCTTTCTTGAAGTTGTTATCAAGGATGAAAGTAGAGTACACTGTAAGTATAGATGCTTTAAAAGAATTTTTTGAAGAAGATATCCTAGAGCACGTAAATACCACTGGTTTTTTCTTCTCATACGAGAAACCTGACATAATAATTGAAATTGAGAAACCGGAGTTAACTTCATATGGCATAGATAAATGTGAGGTCAACTTCAACATGCAGTATAACGAAAACATCTATATGTTTGGAGAATTAGTTAAAGCTCCTGAAGTGGTAAGTGGTAGAAAATTCATCTTTATGAATCCATCAATTGTAGAGAAACAGGCTTACACCGCGTTAATGCACTTCATTCAAAAAGTTTCTCCGGCAAGAGGCTTTCTGAACTACATTAACTTATCCCTTCCACGATGTCACCTGGTTAGCATAGGTCCCTTCCCCAGTTTACTTAGAGATAAATATTATTTGACATCAACAAAGGTTTCCTTCAATGAGGGAAAAGGGGTAATAAAAATAACCGGTGAACGAAAAGAGGGGTTACTCCTTAATGTACAGTTAGCTTCATCGGATCCCCCCGAATTCAACGTCTCAATGTTATATCCATTAATGGCATTAAAAACACCTCTGTTGGAATCATATTGTTTCATTCTGCAGAAACTTCATAAAGCCTTTGAAGAAGACCCTCTCCTTAACGGCTTAACAGCCTTAATCCGGAAAATATACTTTTAAAAGGGCTTCTTATCTGAGGAAAAGCGGAAGAAATATAACGTTTAAAGTTAACGTTGATTTTGATTAGGATGTACCGCGTACTTGTTTGTGATCCAATAGCCCGTGAGGCAATAGACTTGCTGCGAAAAAATAACTTTAAAGTGGATTTCGTGGAAAGCCCTGCTCCCGAAGAACTCTGTCGGATAATTGCCGCCTACGATGTTATAATAGTTCGGAGCGCTACGAAGGTTACTAAAGAGGTTATTGATAGAGGCGAGAAACTCAAGATTATAGCCCGTGCAGGAGCAGGACTCGATAACATAGATGTTGAACATGCTAACAAAAGAAAAATTAAAGTGATTAATGCGCCGGAGGCTTTGGCTGTGGCAGTAGCTGAACATACTATAGCACTAATGCTGATGCTTCTACGTAAAGAATACCATGCTTGTAGAAGTTTAAAAGAGGAAAAACTATGGCTGAAGAAAAAATTTCTGGGAGAGGAGGCCTTTGGCAAAACAATTGGGATAATTGGTCTAGGTCGCATCGGCAGCGAGGTAGCAAAGAGGTGTAAAGCCCTTGGCATGAGAGTTCTAGGCTATAGAAGACATAAACTAGAGGAAAAAGCTAGGGAACTCGGGATAGTCGCTGCACCGAGTCTAGATTTCCTCCTCTCTGAAAGCGACATAATATCCATACATGTGCCTTTAAACAAAGAGACATTTCACATGATAGGGGAAAGAGAACTAAACTTAATGCGCCCCAACGTCTACCTAATTAACACATCACGTGGCGCAGTTATAGATGGAAAAAGCCTTTTACGGGCGCTTGAAAACAACCGTATAGCCGGTGTAGCATTAGATGTATTTGAAAACGAGCCTCCGAGAGAACCTTGGGAATGGAAATTGATCACCCATCCCCGTGTCATAGTTACCCCTCACATAGGGGCAATGACCAAGGAAAGCCAGCGGAAGACCGGGCTAATTATAGCCCAAAAAATAATCACCACCCTTTCAACGGATCAATGAAACATCCGTGTAGGCAGCTAAAAGATTTATATTCATGTGTTAAAGCATAATGGTAGGCATGAGAGAATGTCGCTCTACAAGTACCTGGCTAAAGCATGGAAGAAACCCTATGAAAGTTACATTGGAGAAGAATTGAAAAGACGTTTAATACTCTGGCGTAAAGAGCCTACTGTAGTTAGAATTAAAAAACCAACAAGGTTAAACAGGGCTAGATCCCTCGGATACAAAGCTAAGCAAGGTATAATAGTTGTACGCGTAAAGGTGAGGAAAGGCGCCCTAAGTAAACCTCGTCCTCGTTCCGGTAGAAGACCGAAAAGGATGGGTGTTTACGGTCACGCGCCCAGAAAAAGCTTACAGGTAATAGCTGAAGAAAAAGCGGCAAGAAAGTATCCTAACATGGAGGTTCTAGGCTCATACTGGGTTGGCGAAGATGGGGTATACAAATGGTTTGAAGTAATACTTGTTGACCCCCACCACCCTGTAATAAAAAACGACCCCCACTATGCTTGGCTTTCAGGTTATGTTAAAATAAAGAAGTATAGGGTAAAGGTCTAAAATGTCATGAAAATTGTAAGGAAAATATACTTGGAAACGTTTTCTCACGCAACGGAACGTAAAGATAGAGTCAGCCAAGCTCTTTTGAACATATTACCTCAAGAGTGTAGGGAACAATATGTAAACAGGATAACGTTTAATCTTCTTCATGGGTTCTTTAAAAACCCGATCTTCTATCTTAAACTCAACATAGAGGAGGAAAAAGTGGCAGAAAAAACTCTGAAGCATATTTTAACCGCCTTAAGCCCTGTTGATTACGACCACATAATTTCAAGCATAAATCTTCGTCACGATGGAAAAGGAAACCTATATCTACGTTTTAACAAACAAGATGCATATTTAGGGTACATAACCGTCGATGAAGAAAGCGATGATGTTATAAAGGTTAAGGTGACGCTTTATCCCCACATCAGGAAAACCGAAGAAATAATTAATGCTTTAAGAAAGATACGAGAGAAACCATGAAGTTCTATGATTTAAGGATAAACCCGGAAAAACTGGATGAAGATAACGTTGAATCTTTTTTAGATACACTTAAACACCTTGGTTTTCACGGCGTATCTATATATAATCCAAACAACAGGCATGGAGAACTACTTAAATTATTTAAAAAGAAATCTGAAGAGAGAGAAATTGATTATGTGCGTCGGCTGGATATAATCCCAAAAACAAAAGGGGAACTCAATAAATGGCTGGCAAAAAACAGGTATAAGTTTGAGATCATAGCAGTCAATCCCAAAAACCTTGAAGTAGCGCGCAGAGCTGCGGAGGATGAAAGAGTAGACATAATTTATTTCGACGATTTCGAAGGACTCTTCGATTACATACAGGCTAGAATAATGTCTAGGAAAGAAAAGGTTCTAGAGATCTGTGTGAAAAAGCTTTTATCCTCTGTTCATCGGCCGCCAGCACTATACAAATATTATAAAATATTATCCATCGCTGGAATGTATAAACTGAAAATAGTGGCTGTAAGCGGAGCAACAACACTCTATGACCTACGTTCTCCAAGGGATTTATGCTCAACCCTCAATATTTTAGGTCATAAAGACGACAACTACTCCTGTGTCAGAAAAATTCCTTCCGAAATTATAGAGGAAAATAGATTTAAACTATCCAAAACTTTTGTTCTTCCGGGAGTGATTATTGAAGGCAAAGAAGATACGAAGAAGATACCTAGTCTTCAAGATAATTGGCCCCTCCTTGACAAAGGAAAAAACAGAAAAAATACTTAAGGAAACCCTTTTCAAGTTGTATGGTTTAAAAGGAGTGCTTGAAGCATCCCCAACCTTAATTTATTTTGATCCATCAAGACAAGGAGGCATAATATCCTGTACTCATAATACCGTTACGTATGTACGGGCCGCTCTATCTTGGGCCCCCCCTATAGCTTCCCTTCAAAACACGATGTTCTATACAGTTAAGGTTACCGGCACCATTAAAAAGGCAAAGAAGATACTTTCATCCCTACAGCAAGTCGTCACCTTAAATAAGGTATAAAAAGTGATGTAACTTTCCAATGCTTTTAAATATTGTTCCTACTTAAATGACTATGGTGAGTGTATGTTTGGTCCACCTAGCATGGGCTACGACAGAGCAATAACAATTTGGAGCCCTGATGGCCGACTATACCAGGTCGAATATGCCTTAGAAACTGTCAGAAGAGGAGCCCCAACCCTAGGTATCCGCTGTAAACATGGTGTTGTTCTAGCGGCAGAACGCCGTATAGGCTCACCTTTAACAGAGATAACGGATAAGATTCTTCCAGTTGATGAACATATAGGAGTCAGCTTCTCTGGTTTCTTTGCAGATGGCAGAATATTGATAGATAGAGCACGGGTTTACACACAGGTGCATAGATTGATCTACGACGAACCAATTGACGTGGAAACCTTAGCTCGGAGAATATGTGATATACTTCAAGTATACACTCAACATGGTGGTGTAAGACCCTTTGGTGTCGCGTTACTCATCGGTGGCGTCGATGCAGGTGGCCCCCAACTAATAGGTACAGATCCTAGCGGGGCTTACCAGAAATACCATGCACATGCAATCGGCTCAGGAGACTCGAAGATCATAGAAGCACTAACAAAAAATTATCGGCAAGACTTAACGCTTGAAGACTCAATATTACTGGCTATTAAAGCCCTATCCATAGTCATAGAGGACATAGCACCCCAGAAATTAGAACTAGCTGTCATAGATGCGGAGGAGAAAAAGTTTAGGAAAATAGAGGGAGACGAGAAGATTAAGTACATTCAAAAAGCGAAGGGATAAACATGTCTACAAAGGATAAGGAAGTTATAGCCCGTTTCGAACGTGGTGGAAAACGCTTCGAAGCCATTGTTTACGCCAATAAGGCATGGTTATTTAAAGAGGGGAAAATAAACAATATTAGAGATGTCTTAGTTGGAGACATAATTTATTACGATGCACGTAAAGGCCTTAAAGCATCCACGGAGGATCTACGAAAAACATTTGGCACTGATGATGTATACAAAATCGCAGCGGAAATTATACGGCGTGGAAACCTACAGTTAACGGCACAGCAGAGAAGAGAACTGATAGAGGCAAAGCGACGGCAAATCATAGAATTTTTATCTAGGAATAGTATAGACCCTAGAACGGGTCTACCCCATCCACCCACCAGAATAGAGCTCGCGTTAGAACAGGCTCGGGTGGGAATAGACCCATTTAAGCCAGTCGAATACCAGGTTCAAGAAATACTAAAGAAGATACAGCGTATACTTCCCCTCAAATTGGCCCGTGCAAGGTTAGGGGTGAAGATCCCGCCCCAATATGTTGGCAAAGCTTACGGAGTTTTAATGAAAATTGGAAGAGTATTGCGGTCGACCTATCAATCCGATGGAAGCTTAATAATGGAAATAGAGATTCCAGCCGGCTTGCAGGAAACAGTCATAGAGAAAGTTAATGCATTAACATCAGGTAGAGGCGAGGTTAAAGTAATTTCAAAAGAGTACATATAGGGTTGGATTATGTCACCACGTAGGAGAAAAACACGGAAAATATTTGTTCCTGGAGAAAGGGTGCCGGGAGCGTCGGGGGAAACCTTAGGCAGAGGTATTATCAAACTAAACGATGGGAAAATTGTGAGCACGAGAATTGGAGTGTATTCTTCAACAACTAAAGGCCACCAAAAAATTATTTCTATAGCCCCTTTTAAGGCCCCCTATGTACCGACCCCCGGAGATACTGTAATAGGAAAGATAATTGATGTAGGATTTACTAATTGGACAGTTGATATAAACTCGCCTTATGTCGCGTTACTACCTCTAACAGAAGTTTATTCTAAGCCAGTGGAAGTAGGAAAGATAGATCTTACAAAAACCCTAAAGATAGGCGATTTAATCGTGGCAAAGGTAATAAACTTTGATTTGACCCGTGACCCCATTTTAACCATAAAAGAAAGTCGCTTGGGTAAAGTTCCTAGAGGAATATATGTCGAGTTGACGCCGCTGGAATACCTTGTCTTAAAAAGAAAAGCTTTTTCGGACAAGAATCTCGTCGAGAACCTTAGAAAGGAATTTAATTGTGAATTATTTATTGGATGTAACTACAGGTTGATTATTATAGGTAAAGACCTATCTTCTGAACGTGAAGCCATGTATAAGATAATAAGTTTAATTCGAAACCAGGTTGGGGATTAAAATGACCGGTGAACAGGTAATACGATTAATAACTGAAGAAGGATTGAGGATAGATGGCCGGCGACCGGATGAGCTGCGTCCAGTAAAAATAGAGGTTGGAGTCCTACGTAATGCCGATGGTTCCGCCCTAATAGAACAAGGTAAAAATAAGATTATAGTGGCGGTATACGGCCCTAGGGAAGTACACCCGAAACACCAAATGTTGCCGGATAGAGCTATAATAAGAGTAAAATATCATATGGCCCCCTTCTCAGTCCCCGAAAGGAAAAGCCCTGCTCCCTCAAGGAGAGAAATAGAGCTGTCTAAGGTTATTAGGGAGGCTCTTGAACCAGCTATACTACTTGAAATGTTTCCCAGAACAGCAATAGACGTTTCATAGAAGTTTTGCAAGCAGATGGAGGAACCCGTTGTGCAAGCATCACTGCAGCGGCGGTCGCGTTAGCTGATGCAGGTATACCCATGAGAGACCTTGTAGCAGCCATAGCGGTTGGAAAAGCTAATGGAAAGATAATCCTCGACCTAAATCACTATGAAGATCAATATGGTGGAGGGGATATGCCCGTAGCGATGATGCCGGGTCTAAAGGCTATAACGCTGCTTCAGGCCGATGGAAGATTCACTCCTGAAGAATTTAAACAGGCAATAAGTTTAGCCATAAACGGTATAAATACAATATACAAGAAGCAACGTAAGGCCTTGAAAAAGAAGTATGAATCTCTATTAACACTAACGGAGGGGAGAGCAGATGTCAAGAAGTGAAAGAATTATACCTATTGTCCAGAGAAAGACCATTGAAGCCCTACTGGAGAAAGGTGAACGACTTGACGGAAGGACACTAACAGATTACAGGTCGCTTAAAATAAAAACAGGTATAATCGAGAAAGCTGAGGGTTCAGCCCTCGTAGAACTAGGGAACACTATGACTATAGCCGGTGTCAAAATATCTATGGGCCGTCCATTCGCCAATGATCCAAACAAAGGTGTATTGATAGTTAATGCGGAATTGATACCCATAGCTTCACCTACATTTGAGCCCGGTCCTCCAGGGGAAGAGGACGTTGAAATCTCACGTGTAGTTGATAGAGGAATAAGAAGCTCTGAGATGCTGGCCTTAGATAAACTGGTTCTTGTACCTGGCGAAAGAGCATGGGTAATTTACGTAGATATTTACGCCCTAAACCACGACGGCAACCTCATAGATGCATGCATGCTTGCAGCCACTTCAGCACTTTTAACGGCGACAAAACCCAAGACCATCGTGGAAAATGGAGAAATAAAAGTACTGGACGAGAAGGAGCCTCTACCTATCCAAGACCGCCCAGTTTCTGTGACCTTTGGTAAAATAGGTAAACACATCTTGGTCGACCCTATATATAAGGAGGAGCTAGCTATAGATGCGCGTTTAACCTTAATGTTCTCGGAAAAAGATGAAATTGTAGCCGTACAGAAAGGTTTACCTGGATATTTTACATACAAGGAAATACTTGAAGCTGTTGAAGTAGGATTAAATCTATCGAAGATCATTAGGAAGACCCTACCCAACCCTCCCAAAATCTAGCTACTTATATCCTGGTATCCATTTCTTTCTAATTTATTTTATACTATGACTCAGACTTTTCGCTTTTGATTCTTCGTCTTCTTCTCGACACATATTTGGGCGTTAATGCTTTGATGTATAATAGGTCTTACTGTACGGTTGCAGGTTTGCACAGTCATCCATCAACGGTGGTTGGCAGTCTCGGCTAAGCTGCTCAACACATTTACATTGATATAACATTGAAGTATCCTGTGTCTGATATTATATATTATACCATAAAGTTAAATAACATGGATTGTAATAGGGATGCACGGGATTTCGAATGGGAAGAACAAAAATAGTTGGCCCAGCAGGAAGGTATGGAGCAAGATACGGATCAACATTAAGGAAAAGAGTTAAATTAATTGAAGAAAAGAGGCTTGCTCATCACCGATGTCCAAAATGTAATACAGCAGGTAAATTAACTAGGATAAGTATTGGAATATGGACATGTAGAAAATGTGGGTACACCTTTGCTGGAGGTGCATGGATTCCCCGGACAATCTTAGGAAAAAGTTTTGCTCCAGAAGAAATAAAGGAATTGAAGAAAGCCTATAAGGGAGAAGGTAAAGTAATACACGCATAACCATTTTAGGAGATAAATCCACATCTTTTCGTGAAATGATAGTGGTTTCGACAAGTCGACGGCCCAATCCACGGTTACGTAGCTTTGCAAAAGACTTAGCACGGGCGCTCCCTAAAGCAATAAAATTGAATCGGGGAAAACTAAGTATATCGGCTTTAGCTCAACATGCATATGAACTAGGGGCCGACCTCATAGTACTCGTCAATAGGGGTTCTTCAGGGAACCCAGGAAGAATATTTTTTATAAAGATACTTGAAGGCTCCTATGTATTCTTCCCCCTGATACTGAGGGTAAGTGGCGTTAAATTGTTAAGAGAAGAACCGGCCGCATCTCCTATAGAAAAGGTGGAAACCGCGTGTATAATTTATGGGGGGAACTCGGGGGAACTTAATAATCTCGTGGAAGGTTTATCAACCATCCTTAACATACCCTTCTATAACGTACCTAAACCCACGATGTTCCGTAGAGAATATGATATAATAATTCTCGTAGAGAAAATTTCAAAAGGTTACTCGATTAAATTCTTAAACTCTAGAAACCTTCTCCCTGCAGGTCCTAAAATTAGAGTAGATAAAGTGTTTTTCCATAAACCTTATCCATAGACTAGTGGTTTGTTTGAGTATTTAGGGTATTTTGGAAATTATGGGAGCTCGAAGCTTATGTATGGTGTTTTATCTACTCGCCTTAGATGCCATCAGGCTTAGCCGATGACGGCGCTCCCCCGTAACCCGTACCCTGTGGTGTACGGAATGTAGCTCCCGGTGAACCACCAACTAGAGGTGAGGCGGCTGAAGGAGAAGCCCACACAAGTTCCCATAGTTTCAAAAATAATGCACGGGCAACCACCACTCCTGCCCAGATACATGTTTCTTCAACGGTAAGTTTCATCCACATACAGTGTAAAACCATATAAATCAGCCAAGTCTAAAACAACTTAAACTAGGGTATGGAGTCTTGAAATACGAGTTTACTGTCTCCTTATATTTCAAGGATAAGTCAACTGCTGAGACAATTTATAGAACATTAATACCTGAAACTCTAACAACCCTTACTGATAGAGGAGACGTGGAAGTTCACCTGGAGAAAGGAACCCTGCTAAAACTCGTAATAAAGGCGAGAGACCTAACAATGTTACGTGCTCTCACAAATAGTTATTTACGTTTACTGGATGTCACCATACAAGCCCTTAAAGTTGCCGACTACTATGCTTCGTCGACTTGACGTACTCTTACTAAAATCTTTCTAAAGAAACCCATAAATGCATATAACTCCTCCTTTGAGATCATCGATCTCGCTATAACCCTTCTAAATGTTAGCTCAGCTCTACGGCGTCTAGATGCTGGGTACCCTGTTTTCTCTAATATTTCAGAAAAATATTGGAGAAGAATCTTCATTTCACTTCTCCGGGGAATCTTTCTTCCATCAACCCCCTTACCATACTTTGATCGTTCACCAATGAAGATTTCATATAATATAATGGCCACCGCATGAGATAGATTTAGAATAGGATACTTTGGGTTGGCTGGAACGTGCACTACTAGGTCGCACACTTCCAATTCGGTGTTCTTTAATCCTATGTCTTCCCGGCCAAATAACAATGCTATATTACCATTGTAGTCTCTCGCTTTTTCCGCGAACTCTCTTGGCGTTAAATATGCTCGTAAAGGATCATATCCTCTAGGAATTTTACCTGTTGTTCCAACCACAAGATCTATACCGGTTAAAGCTTCCTCAAGGTCGTCCACCACCCAGCAGTATTTAAGCAGTAAATCCCTTGCATGTGCAGAAAATATAGCCGCTTCAGAAAGCATGTGCACTCTTGGTTTAACGAGAACTAAATCCCTGAAACCGAAGTTTTTCATGCAACGAGCCACGTATCCTATGTTAATTTGATAGGTTGGTTCAACTAATACTACCCTATATTTACTAGCAACTCTTGAAAGCCATTCACTTTTTCTTTCAGTCAACACTATAAACCTCCTTATTCATGCTCGTTTAATGTCAGGATATATGAAACTGCACGTATACACCGTAACAGGTCGTTAATGGTGTTTTTAAGTGTGCCTATAGAACCGTCCTTTATCTCGATGAAAACATGGTACCTACCGTCCTCAGCTAGATCGATTATCTTAAGTTTTGGACTGGTATGTAGGTTATCCGGCTTTAACACTTTAAGTAGCTCGCCAGCCTTTTCCGTATGAATTATCAAGGTTGCATCTATTTTTTCAATAATCTGAACCATATCTCCCATTGAAAAATATAGACGTACTTTCTTAAACGTTTTTAAATCCCTTTATCCTCCATCCTATCACTTCATTAAGTACATTTAAGAATCTTTCGAACCCACCGTCAAAAATCGTTCCACCAGCCGCCATAGCATGTCCTCCTCCCATCCCGCCAGTTTTATTAGCGGCATGATGCAATATTTCACCTAAATGTATGCCGTAATATATTTTCCTAAGTTTCGCAGGCTGCCTCATAGAGATCTTTAGTTTACCTTTGCCTGCAACCACAAGGAGAGGTTTATCGGCATTGAAAATCCTAGAGGAGGCTAGAATCGACGCCAGACTACCTGCAACCTTAGGTGGTATAAGACCTCTCGCATCTACGACTAATACGTGTTCCATGTTTATTATCCTCTTTTCATTTTGCCGTAGCTTGTTGAGCACTGTACTTAGGAGCTTCTTGTATTGTAGAAAGTCGTCCAAAGCTTTTTGAAGAACCTTCCCCCTATAACCTAAACCAAGAGCTATGGCAATACTGTAATGTTCTAACCGTCCGCATGCGTTTAGAACCGTCGCATATTCCCTTGCGTCGTAGAGAGGCGAGTTCACGTCTTCTTGCGTAAGAAAATACATTGTTCCGAAAATGCTTTCAGCCATCTTAGCCGAAAAACCTTTACTTAGAAGATATTTTACAAGTTCGGTTGCCAAACGCTTCTTTTCCTCCTCGGATAACATGCTATAAGTTTTTAATCTACCCTCCTCTACTGGTTCGACTCCTATTTTCTTTAAGAAGAGTAGGCATGCACCTTCATTTCCAGTTAATCCTGGGAGAAAGGGATCCATAGTATTTTCCAAGCAGCTTACCAACGGCTTGCTCCGTATTCCAAAAAGCCTTAGGCCCATTTCAACCTTCAAGTATCCCCGTTTTATACCATCCTCCACTGCTATTTTATTTAATCCCTTCAACGAATAATATTCACCCATATCCTGCCTATCACCGACCGCCCCCACTATAGCGAGAGGCGCTAAACTCGTATTTCTTTTATCGATGTTTTTAGAGAGGAGATAAGATAAAGTGGAGGCACTTGAGTTCGAGCTTCCATCTATCCCAAAGATAAAGGGATTTATCTCAATGAGCCTTCCTGCAGTGTTATTCCTATTTTTTAAAGGAGGATGATGATCGATTATAATTATATTTTGCCGTGAAATAATTTTACTTATAAAGTCGAATGCTCCACTACCCATATCTGTAAAGATGAAAACATCGTAGTCGAGTTCACTTAAATCCGTTAAAATACTTTGATCTACCTGCTCCACAACCCTTATATGGAAGGTTGTACCAAGTCGTTGAAGCATCTTAGCTATAATGGCGGCAGATGATAACCCATCGGCATCGTAGTGCGTCACAACGACCGCATGAGCTCCCTCCACCACCCCCTTTACCTTATTAGCTGTCTTTCTCATATATTCAAGGAAATTACCTAAAGATCCTTCATCAATACCCACAAATTATCCCCTTCGCCTAGCGGAAGCCGTCGGCAATTCTTGCTTTTATTACACGAAAATGCTTATCTTTTCAGGCTTATATTCCCAGTCGGGGGGTAGAACTCCCGTTCTCTTGTAATATTTCATCAACCGCCGTATTTTGGATTCAACAAGTTGTAAACCTCTTTTAGAATGATAATCTTTAGGATGCTCCTCTAGATGCCTTCTTATACGTATCGCTCTTCTTATAAGGTTGGATAAATCCTCTGGTAACGGAGAAACTATACCCCTTTCCCTGAGTATCTGTGTTATTTTCTTACCTGTAACCAGTTTTACTAACGGTATACCATACTGGTCCCTTAGAATTATTCCTATCATTGAAGGAGTATATCCCTTTCGACCAAGCTCTACAACAAGGTTCTCCACGTCCTCTGGAGTATATTTTATCCATGATGGAGCCGCCATTCTTAAGGGTCTTGTTGAATGCGATTTACCTTTCTCCTTGCTCTTTCTCATTACATATCCCTAGCGCTTTATCTATGGAGAGGTTTATTTAAGAATTTCGACTTATATTTTATTACCTAGAAGTATATCGCCCCCTACTTCTAATCTCCTCCACCTTATCTAAAACCATCTTAACGGTCTTCTGTGACCTAGCTCTTCGGTATCCATTTATGAAGGCTTTAAAAGCCTGCTTTGTTACACTAGTGTGAGCGCTTTCTAGTGAGCGTAAAAACAAATGGACATCCACCCCTGCATCTTCAAGTCTATTGGTGAATGCACCAAGCCCGAAATCTATAAAAAAGATGGCTTCCCGCTCCCTTACGAAAAGTACATTAGATGTAGTTAAATCTCCGTGACATATTTCATTTTCATGTAATATACCGCTATGGTATCCTATTTCAAAGAATATTTTTTCCATTAGTTTTACGGGTAGACTTTCAACTATATCCCGTAGCTTGGTGCCGGGAATGTATTCCATTAAAATGGAGTAATGGTCTTTATCAATATCATATACGATAGGTGTCGGAACACCCTTTTCGTGGGCTGCTATAAGCAACCTAGCTTCGATTAACGTGCGTTTACGTCTTATCAGTTCATCTAATGTCGTTTCACGATACTTCTTACGTACCCTAATCTTTCTCACAGCAGGTAGACCAAACCATTCGTCGAGCAGTAGGATGGCTTCAGCACCTATGCTAATTATATTATCATCTTTCGAACCATATGAAACCAAGGTATATCCACCTCATCTACCCTCCATCTAGGCTTGATGTAACTTTCTTCGACTTTTGTTTTAACTCCTGCTTTAAGCGCCAATGCCCCTGTATAAGCTATCATGGCTCCGTTATCTCCCGCAAACTCCGGTTTAACACACCTAAATTTCACATTGTGGTCCCTTGAAATAGTCTCCAATTTCTTACGGAGAAGCGGGCTACGCGCAACACCTCCAACTAAAAGCAATTCTCTTTTGCCTGTATGAACCAAGCCTCGTTCAGCCACCTCAGCGACCATGCTATAAAGAGTTTCTACAAAACTATAGGCTATATCCTCCACCGGGTATCTTCCTTCTCTAAAAAGTCTTAAAGCAGCTGTAAGAATGCCGGCAAACGAGAGATCCTGGCCTTTAACAACATAAGGGAGTTCCACGTATCTCGACCCCCTGCTGGCCAATTCGTCGACTGCTCTTCCTCCTGGGAAACCTAAACCTATCTCCCGTGCAAAAACGTCTATACAATTGCCTATAGCTATATCTAATGTTTCGCCGAAAATCCTGTAGCGTTCTTGCGAAAAAGCTGCTATTAATGTATTGCCTCCAGAAAGATACACCACCAATGGATCGAACATTTTCTCCGTTAACCTTCCAATCTCAATGTGTGCAACTCCATGGTTCACGGGAATTAAGGGTATTTTAAATTTTATAGACAAAGCCCTAGCTATACTTGCCCCAACTCTCAAACAAGGACCCAAACCCGGCCCCAGTGCTACGGCAACTCCATGAATTTCCCTGAAGGTTATTCCCGCATCCTCCATCGCTTTAAAAAGAACTTTGGGCGCCACAGCAGAGAGATATTCTGCAGATTCCCTGGGATGTATTCCGCCTTCCTTAGGCCTATAACTTTCATTTACATTTGCAAGTATTTTACCTTTAGAGGTAGCTAGCCCTACACCAAACGTATGTGCGGTTGACTCTATTCCAAGAACTATAATTTCCTCGTTATCGACACTCAAAGTCCACGTCCCCTTTACAATCCATAATCATCTTATAAATCTAGAATGGAAGCTTAAATTATTATAGTAGGTTAAAGCTTCACTTAACTAGTGTTTTCCACAAAGTATAAGAACCACGTTTAAGTGATAAGTTTAGGTGCTATTAATGCCGAAAAAAAGGAAGAATAGGGGTAGAGGTAAAGGAGGAAAGGGAAAGGAGTCATTGGTGCAATGTGACTACTGTGGTGCACTAGTTCCTCGATCTAAAGCCAAAAAAATAACAAGAAGAGTCAGTATAATAGACCCCCAGCTAGCTAAAGAACTCCGAGAGAAGGGAGCGATAATACCAGTGACTACCTTAACACGATACGCCTGCATAAGATGTGCCGTATTTTATGGCATAGTGAAGATACGTTCAAGGAAGGAAAGAAAAAAGAGAACACGTCTCGCATAGCTACCTAAACGTTCAGGTGGACTTTTATAGGCAACCTTGCTTTCGTCATTAAATCCTATACCGCCGTTACGGCACCTACATTCTCTCTTAAATCACCTGCTACTACAGGCGGCCGCCTCGATGTAATTATAAGGTCTATTCTGGCTGCATTCTCTTCCCCTAAAGGCCTACGGAAAAACATTATTTTCTACTCTATATTAGCTGGCCCCCCTAACCCTCCCATTACACTAGAATTTAACGGAGAAAAAATGAACATGATTTTTCAGAGTGAGGAAGAAGTTGCAAAAATAATTTTGGAATCCATGAAGGGATGCGAAATAGATGGAGTAAGAGCATTTAAAGCAGATTTAAACGAGGTCTTAAGAACCCTTTCTTTAAGGAACTACAATATATTCTATCTTCATGAAGAAGGAACCCCCATTAAATGCTCAGACATCCAAGGGGATGAGAAAAAATGTTTTGTATTAGGTGACCAGCTAGGTCTCTCCCCTAGTGATGAAAAAATAGTTTCGAAATACATGAGAAAGAAAATCAGTTTAGGACCGCTTTCTTACCTTTCAAGCTTCTGCGTGATAACGATTCTTTACATTATTCATGAATGTCAACGTATATCTCTGATAGGATAATATCTTCTGCTATTTAAATAACTTTGAGAAATTACCAATGGAACGTCCTTTAAATTCTCGTATCTGCTAACTGGTCTTCCAAGCCAATTTAAAGTCGATCCACTGTGCATACAGGCTGGACAAACTTTTCTTAGTTCACTGGTTTTAGCTCCACAGAAACTGCATGTAGTAAAATCGGTTATTAACGAAACTGGGCTTGGAAAACTTTTCTTAGCTATCAACTGGAGTAAACTATGAAGTTTATTTTTAGGAATAATACCACGGAAATTTAGATTTAAAATAGATGAGATACCTGTTTTCTTAACAAAATGTTCTTCGTAGTTGATCCTACTCCTTATATCTAGATCCGTAAAGTAACCTGTTAGACAGGAGGCGTAGAATATCGAGTTTTTTTCAATGGGATAGGAATCTTCTACATGGAGTTTAAATGCATAGGGGTCGGATATCACGAAACTAATGAGAACATCAGAGTATTCCTTTTTTATGAAAGAGAAAATGTTTTCAAGATATGCTAAAGCTTCCTGTAATGTAAATTCTTTGCCAATTGTTTTCTCCAAAAAACTCTTGACGTCAACTAAAGAAAAAACTATGAGCCTATCTTCTTTGGGCAGTTCTTCGATAATTTTCGAGTCCATTATTGAAGCGACGATATCCTCGATCTTCATGGATACTTCTTTTACTTTGGCAGTTCTTCTTTCTATAAGCTTGGTGAGTAGAAGCGTGAAACTAGCTGATACGTTAGCTGCAGGGGAGAAATTAACGCTACGTCCAAAGGCGTCAACTAGTTCCCAACTCCCTGGGGGAATAACAACTAGGGGGACTTTTCTATACAATGCCAAGCTAATAAAATTCACCAGTAATGAATTTACCTTTTTATCCATTTTAACGAAAACAACTATGGGACTTATTTTTTCGAACGATGAAGCTGCTTCAATAAATCTTCTTATTGAAGCAGCTTCAAGCTCTTCTATGAAATTCGCTGAAACTACAACACCCATTGTAAGGCCTGGGATATCCGAGTGATATCTTGCTGATGAAAGTATCTGGAAGAATTTTCCCCTCAACCCATCCTCTTCTTTCAGGATTTTTTCGTCTAATTCTATGAGAAGAGAGCCAGAAATATGGTTAAGCGGTTTACTCAAAATCCTTTCAAGTAGATCAAAATCCCTTATGTTCTTGATTTTCATAGATTCAGGTTTATGCGTTAAAATTGAATAGGAAAAATTTGGAAGAATTACTCCATCCTTGAGCAATTTCCTTAATTTTTCATCTGTTTCTGAAATGATCCATCTAAAAAATCCTACGTGACGGGACGCTTCGACGATTCCCCTAATACCTCCGTATTTTGCGCTGACAAGAAAATCTTCGATAACCCGTTTACTTACAAGTACGATATTTCTTCTGCTAGCCCACATGAAAAGATTTCCTCGTTCCTCTAGGGATTTAATTACCTTATGGAGGAGAATAATGGCCGGTATATCTGTCTGGCCTTTACTGTAGGCCTCCGAAATTATTTCTTTGGACAATCTCTCGGCAAGAAGAGGGGAAATAGAGTATTCTTCAGATAATATTCTTGGAAGTTGTCGGGGGTTAATAGAGAGTTTGATTATTCCATAATCTATTGTAATTTTCTTGGAGAGCTTGTCTTCCTCTTTAGCGAAGATTTCCGTTAAACTATCCAGAAGCATTGCCCCTTCTCTTGAAAGTTTAAATACATCACCTTCCTCACGCAGTACGATACCGCTTGCACAAAGAAGTTTTAAGTGGTATTTTAGAGATCTTTTGTTCACTCCGGCGAGACCTTTTAAGAGATCATCCAGTTTCATCATGCCTTCCTTTCTTAGTAAAAAAAGTAAAGTGAGTCGTATAGGGTTTGACATTACCGATAATAACCTGGAATACCTTTCAGCGTCTTCCGACATTTCCACCACTATTATTATAGACTAAAATTACGGGCCCGGGGGGATTTGAACCCCCGACCTGCGGCTTAGGTTCGGCGGCGCGTATGCGCCTAGGCCGCCGCTCTATCCTGACTGAGCTACGGGCCCCTTATACTATCGATTAATATCTGTTAAAAGTTTTACTGAGCCAGGTCTATAAATATGCGAATAATTTAAGTCTATCAATATACCTACTATAATTATTAGAGGTGAACGCAGGTTAAAGAAAAGTCACCCAGTCACACAACTCTCGAGGAAATTTTGAAGGCTGTTCGAAAAAAGGGGATTAACGAAGAAGACTTCCTTCGCATGGTTGAAGAGAAAATGCAAGAGGTGGGAGGCCTCCTAGATATAGATGCCGCTGCAATGATTGTAGCTAAACATCTTGGAGTGGATCTTCCGGCAAGGAGAGATCTGTATAGTCTTGAGCGGCTCTACATTACGGACATCGTGGAGGGTTTAAGGAGACTAGAGATTACTGGACGAGTGATAAATGTAGATCCCCCGCTTGTATTTTACAGGAAGGGCAGAACCATTAAAGTCTCTAAGATACTTTTGGGAGATAAAACTGGAACCATCCCGGTAAGTTTATGGCCCCCTCATACTCAGATAGTTGAGCGGCTTGGCTTAAGCATAGGAGATGTTGTAAAAATATATAATGCTAGAAGCAAAAAATTCAGGGAAAGACTTGAACTGAATGTGGGAGAAGGATCCCAGCTCCAGATAATCGATGAACCTCCTCCAGATATACCTCCACTGGAACACTTTATAGAAGAAGACATAACCACCTTTACAGACCTAAAAATTCTCTCAGTATGCCCGCCTGTGGAAACCCGTACAAGGTGGGGTACGCGCCGAGTCGCATGTATTGAAGCAAAAACACCAGGCAATATACATGTAAAAATATTTTTATGGGGTTCCAAGGCATATTGGGCCCGTTATCTGGAACCGGGACATGTGATACTCGTTAAAGGGTGTCTCCGCGAAGTAAGGGGAGGTGAAGAGCAAACCCCCGAGTACCACGTAGGCAAATATTTTTCGATAAAACTTCTAAACACAATTGAGGTTGAAAAAGAAGTTACCGTAAAGGACTATCGGCATTCCCCCAACCGCTTATTCTTCAACCTAGAAGGTTTCATCGCGGGACTTACCCCTGGAAGGGGAAATACCTTAACCCTTCTCTTGAGCGATGGAAAACACTTGGCTTCACTGAATCTAATACATGAGAAAAGTAAAGAACAAGTTATGGCAGACCTCTTCGAAAGAAACTATGGTAGATACTTAACTGTAAAATACATTGAAAATATTCATTCGAGAAAGCTCTCTTATAGAACAACCCTATGGACCGTCTTTCAATTTCAAAACCGTTTTCTTAAGAAAAGCAAACCTTCCAGGGAGATAAAGGACATAGAAAAGGGAGAACAGATTCTCATAGAGAGTCCAATTAAGGACTATTCATTCGGAACAGCGTACTATTGTAGCTACTGCTTTCAAAAGATATTTTCAGTAGAGCATGACTGTTTCGCAGAAAGAGAAGTAAAAGTCCATGCCATCCCATATTTTAGACTATTTTTGACCAAAGAAAACCAGCAATTTGTAGTTCCAGTACCGCCTATAAACAAGTTTTATGAAAAACTTTTAAACATGGGTTTAAGCTACCTCGAGGAATTCTTCCTTGAAAACGAAGATCCTACATCCATAGTAGAGTATATTCTAAATGAAGCTAAAGCCTCCGGAAAAAAGCTTTCAATAAACGGTATACTACTTGAAGGCGCTCGCAGGCTACTGTTAATACCCATTGAATTAACGTTTATCAGCTAGATCTACACTGAAGCGAAGCAAGTATTTTAAGTAACCCTACTATAAAGTACTAGGTGGCTTAGGTGGGGAGAAGGAGAAGAAGTAGAAAAAAGATCCTGCTAAAACCTAGGAAAACTATTCCAAAAATTTTCACATGTCCCCAATGCGGCCAACAAACAGTAAAAGTAACGGTTCTAAACATGCCTAAGAGCAGTGAAGATGAAGAACCCAAAAAACTTGTACTTGTTAAGTGTGGATTCTGCGGGCTCAAGTCGACCTTCCAATACAACGAAATATTTCAACCGGTAGACTACTATCACCGTTTAGTTGATAAATATGTCGCGGGAGAAATCTAAAGTATACAGTTACCTTCTAGAATCCATTAAGAAAAAAGGTTGCATACACTTTGTACTTATAGACCCTGAGAAAACATCGCCTAGCGAAGCCTCCAAGATAGCTTTAACCGCGGAAAATGCTGGAAGCACCGCCATAATGGTGGGAGGAAGCCTTGGAGTATCGGAGAAAATGACGGATGAAGTGGTTCTCGCAATTAAACGTTCAGGCGTTGGAATTCCAGTCATCCTGTTTCCAGGAGGAATAAGCGGGATCTCGAAGTATGCTGACGCCATATGGTTTTTATCCGTTCTAAACACGTCTTCCATCTACCATATAATAGGCGCACAAATGCAGGGTGCTATTATAGTCAAAAAATACGGTCTTGAAGCAATATCACTCGCATACCTAATTCTCGGTAAAGGAGGCGCCGCCGGATATGTCAGCTATAGTAGACCCATTCCCTTCGATCACCCTGAACTAGCCGCCGCCTATGCCCTAGCAGCAAAATATATGGGCTTTAAATTCGTGTACCTGGAGGGTGGATCCGGCGGCGATCCCGTTCCACCAGCCGTCATACGTTTAGTAAAGAAGATCTCGGAAATGCCTGTAATAGTTGGAGGGGGAATTAAGACCCGCCAACTTGCATATAATGCTGCACGGGCAGGAGCTGATGGAATTGTAACCGGCACAGTGATAGAGGAATCACAGAACCTAGAATCCATTTTAAAGGAAATTCTGGAAGGTATACAATCCGGTGTGAAAGACAGAACTAAAAATCAATAGGACCAAGTGTTTTAATAACTCATTTTAAGTATTTGGTAATAGCCTTTAAAAGATCTATGTCATATATTATCCCTTTTAACTCGCCGTTTAAATCCACTACTGGAAGTTGATCTATATCTTTCTCAACCATCAATTTAGCGCAATGGGATACAGAAGCATATTCGTTAACAGTGACAATATTCTTGGTCATTATATCCTTTAGTTTAAGCGTCTCAGGGAAGAACAGCACGCTTCGTGTGACATAGACTATAGTTATAGGATCCCATGACCAGGCCATACCCTCGGAGGGGGCTGTTAGACTGGATTTCATCTCCCTTATAATAACCTCTGCCTCTTTCATTAAATCATCTAAAGTTATGATACCTGTTATGTTGCATCTCGAGTCCAACGCTATTAATACACTGCTTTTGAAATGCTTCATCACCATGAATGCTACTCGAAGAGGGGTTTCCTCCCAAGCGGTTGGCACCCTCCCATGAACATATTCTTCGATTATGTCAGGTATACTTATCCTCGAAACAACTTTTGCCAGTACATCGTATACCGATATTATACCTACTAGCTGTCTATCCTCGTCCACCACAGGTATCTTCCTATAATCCTTGTCCAACATTATTTCAACAACGTTTCTTAAACTATCGTCCGGCTTCACTGTAGGGTAATCTCTATTAACTATGAAGGCTAAATCCTCCTCTTCAGATTTATTGATGAGATCCTCGGGGTTTATCATACCCACTAACTTCATGGACCCCTTTTTAACAGCCGGTATACCTATGTGACCCGTCTTAAGCATCAGTTCCAGAGCCTGCCTTCTAGACCCCGGAACCTCTACAAAAACAACTTTACGCGACATTAGATTTTTTACCTTGAGACTAAGCTTCATTTAAAACACCCTAAGATATACAGATTACCTATTAGGGGGCTAGGATACCGAGATCCGCTAACAACACTGCGGCCACCAGACCTATAGACGCCAAAATAATGTATAGTGGCCTTATCTTAATTCCATGTATTTCCTCTTGATAAAATGTTATTAAACCTGCACCTGATATTGGTGGAGGAGCTCTCTCCTCCTTTTTACCCCCTTTCTTCTTTTTGGACATCAATATCACCTTTCTCTATCCTTAATCTTTTAGCCTGTTCTTGATTAATGGTTATTATTTTACTTAATCCTTTAGGATCCTCAATCTCTATAGTAAAATGTAATTTTTCCCTTATTTCTTTAACTCTATCAAGGTACCCTAATACACGTTTTTTGTCATCCTCCGAAGAAGAGAGCGCTAGAAAAATTTCTCCGGCCTCTTTAACCTTCTCTAACATCCCCTCAACATTTGTAAGGAAGAAAGAAGTAAAAGCCCCTGGAAGCATCTCAAACCCTATTTCCGGAATCCTAATAGTCGCATAAGGGGATCTAACAATCTTAACATATAGGTCCTCCGGCCTCTCAACCTTAAATTTTATTCGTATGGGATCCTTAGCTTCCAGAGGCTGAACACCTCTATGGGTATACCCACACCCAGAACAACTCCACGAATAGATCAAAGTCTCCCCTATATGTGGGACATCACATACAACCATCCTAACCGTAAGCGCCCTCCTACCACAATACGGGCAACTATCCAAGTACTCGGTAATCACCCTTCCGTTTTCCCTTTCACCAACTCCATCCAAACCCTAATCCCCGAGAAATCTATTTGAATGTATTATTATAGGATTCGCCGAAAGACCTGTGAAAATTCACCCTATTCGTCCTGTAAGGGAAGCATTTAAATCCCTAAACGTTATCATCAAACATGAAGATGAAGGCTGGTATTACTGAAACCACTAATGATGAATAACACCAGATCTGACATGTTTTATGGATTGAAATTGCAGGCCATGTATTCAAGTGTTTTTTCAAGAAAAACCTGTGAGAGGATTTAAGGAGCCTGTTCAAGAGGAGTGGGAGAGAACTTTAAGGCATCATCTGGAACGTACTTTGCCTGAGCGCTGTCCTAGACACTTGAATTTTATTCGTGAGTGGCTTAAGGATCTCAAGGTAACAGACTACCGGAAACCACTGGCTGTAGTCAAGTTAATCTTAAAGTACCTTTACTTGAAGGCCGATAAAACCCGCTACTTGAAGCTCTACGAAAAGTTTAAGATATCTTCTATAGAGCCTAAGCCTCCCGAAGTTCTTCCACGCCCAGTTATCCTGAGGATGCTGGAACAGATGCCGTTAAAATGGAAGGCCTTCTACTCGCTAATGTACAAGATAGGTTGCAGAGTTAGCGAGGCTAGGGCTCTTAAAATAAAAACCTTGAGCTACTGCCAGATGGATCTTGGAAATATTCTTTCCTGAATATAAGAGCACTGAGAGGACCGTGCCTATCGTAGCGTTTGCTGATATACTGCGAAAGTGACTTGAAGAGCGTCCCGCTAGAGACGATCCCGAAGCATTCGTCTTCTATGGTAAGCATCCATATAAGATGGCTACACGGTCGAGAGTAGTTTATGCGTTACGGAAGGCGGCTAAACAGGCTGGAGTAAACACCCACGTCTATCCGCATCTCCTAAGGCATTCGAGAGCAACAGAACTCTATGGTAAGCTCTCTGAGAAGGAGATGATGTTATGGTTTGGCTGGAGGAAACGTGACATGATAGACGTTTACGCGAGGATTAAAATGGAGGAAGTTCACGCAAAGTATATGGCACTCTACAATAGAGTCTCAGAGCCCTCCGAAAAACCCTTACACACCCGGATCATACTATGCCCCTACTGCAACGCCAAGAACAGCGAAATAACCTTATTCTACTGGAAATGTGGACGAAGCCTCAAACGCCCTGCCGAGCCAAGCCTCCCAGCCGCCGATAACGAAGTATTACGGATTTTCGAAATACTGGCGAGAAAGCTCGAAGAGAATCCAGACTTCTTGAGAAAAATTTTGAGAAGAAAAGGGTAAAGGGGGATCAAGGCGTACCGTGGCTTGATAGGATATCTATCCGTAGGGAAAGTAGTGGTTTTGTGGTAACGGAAATAGGGAAGCATAGGTATTAGTTTTCTCGTAGCTGGCTAGGCGGAGCCATATGTTTATAACCCTCTTTCTGCCTTCTTTTCTAGAGGAGTTTTATGTCCGAGTCTGCTATTTTGCAGGAGCTTAAGTTGCTTAAGGAGAGAATTAATAGAATTGAGAAAATGCTAGAAGTTATTATTGAAAGATTCCTACCAGAAGAGGAGATGAGTGAAGAAGACTATGAAGCCTTAAGAGAAGCCTTAGAGGAGTATAGGAAAGGTGAAACAATACCCTTAAATGAAGCTCTTAAACACCTAGAGGAATAGCATGTTCAGGGTTGAACTTTCGTCAAGAGCTTTTAAGGCTCTAAAGAAACTAGAGCCGAGGATTAGACATAGAATTCTTAAGAAACTTGAGGTTTTAAAGGGGGAGCCTCTACCAAGAGGAGTTGTAAAGCTTAGAGGAGAAAAAGACGTGTACAGGCTGAGAATCGGGGACTATAGGGTTCTCTATAAAGTGTTCTGGGAGGAGAAAGTAGTGCTCGTCTTCAAGATAGATCACAGAAGGACTGTATATAAATAGCGTTTTTCAGAGCCCTTTATTCCTATCTAGGTGAACTAATGGTGAATTCCAAAGGCTGAAGGATGCTATTAAGGCAGAGCTAAAAAGTGTATGAACACCCTTTCTCAGTACGGTAAACCGTTAACGATTTTTAGTGGGAGGAAAGGCTTCCATAATTACATTTGGCTACCCAGAATAGTGTAGGGGAGCCGAAATTTCTAAAGATACCATATAATGAAATTTTAGTCCTCATGGGCATCCCTCAACTAGCTGGGAAAATACAATTCTTGGATTCTTCTGTTCTGGAGGCCGCGAGAATAGCTAGAATACCCTATACTGTTCACAAGAAAAGCGGTTACATCGTTTTTCCGCTAGACGAAGATTTTAAGCCTATTGAATCTCTAAGGCTTGAGGAGCATGTTAAGCATTCCCAAGTAGGGTCCTCGACAAAACGGTTAATAGGGCTAAAACTAGGTTCCTTCTACAGAAGGCTAAAGTCTACAGAACGATTATAAGTGCTGAGAGAAATCAGTTAAATAATATTGCTTTAGGCCTTCCAGATTATGTTAAATTTATTCTTGAAAACGATGTGGATGAGGGCTACAGGAATAATGCCGCATTTATTCTAGCGACCTGGCTTAAAGCACAAGGCAAAACCTCGCACGAAGTACTACAACAGCTTATCGAATGGAACTATAGGAACAGACCGCCACTTGAAGTAAGAGAACTGGAGAACATTGTTAAAAGCGTTTTCAGACACGACTACAAGCCAGTTTCAAGAAAACATGGGAGATCTCAAGACATTATTTAGAACATGCCCTGCCTCAGCCACTGTCTCGGACACTGAATTTTATTCATGAATGCTTACATGGCTATGAGGCTTTCGGTAGGACGCCTCGTGGAACGAGCACCATGTACCGCTATGTTGAGGCGGGCAGGCCTATTCCTACAGTTCCTAGAGAAGCGTGGAAACGTGTTGAAGAAGTATCACAAGGATGTCGAAGAATTGTTTAACGACCTAAAGACAACAGACTACGAGAAACCTTCAGCTGTAGTGAAGCTAATCCTAAGAACGAAACCTACCAACATCTGTGAACATCTCTGGAGGTTAAGTTGGATGGGAATACTTTACGGATAACCAGAACGGGAGTACATTAACGCTGAAGGCGGAACCGTGTGTAGTTAAGCTTAATAGTATGTAATTTATGTAAAATACATATGGCACATATTACACTTAGCATACCGGAGGATCTCTATAAGCTTATGAGGAAATATAAGGAAGTGAACTGGTCTGAAATAGCTCGTAAAGCTATAATTGAAAAATTGCTTGCCTTAAAGGCTGTAGAAGAAGGATTGACAAGAGAAGAGCTTGTCATACTACTAGATGTTACAGGCAGGAGGTTTATCACTGAAAGCTATGATTATGCTAAGGAATTAGATTTCTTAAGAAAGATTAAGGAGAGGGAGGAGAGGAGAATTAGGTATCTGAAGAGGCTAGAGGAGTCATGATACTGGACACCTCAATTGTGCTCGAAAAAGTTAGGAGAAAAGAGGAGATAAACGAAAATGTTACTTCGGTATCCCTGATAGAATATCCGCCATTGAAGGATTATAAGAAATTTAGGGGAAAGATTTTCTTTATCAATAAAGAAGACCAGATACAGGCTGTTATGTTACAGGCGAGACTTAGGGAAATCGGCTTTCCGATGAGCGTAGGAGATCTACTGATAGCTGCTGCCTGTATCAACAGAGGCGAGGCTCTATTAACAAAAGATAAAGATTTCCTAGTAATTCAGAAAGTTGAACCGAGGCTAAGAATTATTCTAAAAAATTAGCCTGCTATATTCTAACTCCGGCGTAGATCACGGTCTACATGCTTTTATATAGATGACTAGTGATTTGGAGTTGATGGTAGCTATACTCCAGCTATTTTCGTAGTCTCAGGAACAATGGAATCTGAAGATCCCCGATCTGACATATTTTATGAATCAAAACGTATAGGATCCCATTTTCAGGCGTTTACCAAAAATTACTTGCTTCTGTAACTGAAATTGTAATTAAATATAAGGGTGTTGACTTGAAAATGTCTGGGGGTTAAAATGTCAGATAAGGAGGTAGGGTGTATAGGGATATGTTAAATAGCCATTATGGGCCGCATCTTGACGGAGCTGTACGGAGAAGAAGCCCTCGATGCCTTGGCTAAATGGCGATATGAGAGTATTAAGAAGAGGTGGAGACAGGTAGCCGAGGAGACTGGAAGGGGGGCAGAAACATATTGTGTTGTGTTCGTGGCATTCGATAATTTTTGTAGTGTCGAGGCCTTTGTAAATTGGGGGTTATTTTATTTGAATAGGTTC
>QMRH01000024.1 GCA_003650675.1 Thermoprotei archaeon
CACCACCCACCCCACATCCCGGGCGGAACCTATTCAAATAAAATAACCCCCAATTTACAAAGGCCTCGACACTACAAAAGATATCGAATGCCACGAACACAACACAATATGTTTCTGCCCTGGGGGCAGATGGAGCTTTTTCTCTATAGGGATATCGGCCCCGAGTTTCTCGATGTGTTTAGGCAGGTGGGTATCCCGGTCGCTTTGACACTCTCCCCGCTAAAGGGGGATTCTTGCTTCTAAGGTTTTCATCGGTCTTGTGTTCATTGTCTTTTTAGGCTCCCATTTCATCCCATTCCACCTTAGAAGCAAGGGGTCTGTCACGGCCCCGTTATCCCTATCCCTTCATGAGGGACTCGGGATTATGACATGAAAGAGGGAGACTATTATTTAATTCTATCGACGCCATTCAACCCCCACTAAAGTAGGGGGCTTTCTGGCGTCATTTTTGGTAAGGGTCTTGAAGAACTTTACGATATAGTACATGAGGTATTTTGTGCATGTGGAGATTTAACTTAAAACCTGTTTTAGGGTAGTGATATCAGGCTTGTAAAGAGCCATGGAAGAATACCTAGGAATACTACGAATGCAGCTAATCCTATCATCCCTGCCAGCATCCATCGGTTAGCTTCCTTAGCTTCGGTAGGCTCCTTTCTCTTATACCAGAACACCTGCCAAAAGTATCTTAAAGTATACGCTGCACTTAGCAAAGTAGCAATGGCTAGAAATACGGCTAAATATAGGAAGGAGGGTACTTCTTGAGCTATTCCTGCTACGCCAGCTATTATCATGAACTCTGATATGAAACAGGGTAACGGGGGTACGCCGCCTATACTGAACATAGAGATCATGCCGCATATTCCAGTGTAAGGCATCTTACTCATTAATCCACTCATCTCTCTTATGTCGCGGAGATGGGTTTGATGTAGGACGCTTCCACCGACAAGGAAGAAGAGGCCCTTACTCCAGGCGTGGGCTATCAGGTGGAAGACCGCACCATAAAGTGCAAGTAGAGTATAGTTGTTTAAAAGTGCAAAGGTTCCGGCGCTCAGTCCAGCAAGAACATATCCCATGTGGCTTACACTTGAATACGCTATGATCCTCTTTACATCTATTTCTTTAAGCGCCATGAAGCCGCCGTAAAACGCTGTCAATACACCTAGCAAAGTCAAGGAGTATAAAATTGATGTTACGTCGATGCCAGAACGATAAGCCGATTGAAGTACAGTCAAATAGGATATTCGTAGGATAGCATATGCACCTGCCTCTATTATGATGCCGCTTAAGAGGGCGCTCATATTGCTTGGTGCCTCACTGTGGGCTGGCGGAAGCCACGTATGTACCGGGAGAATCGCCATTTTAACCAGGAAGCCGAATGTTAGGAAAGCGAATATATAGCCCCAGTATGGCTTGATCGCTTCAAAGTACTGTGCGAACTGTAGTATTTCTAGCCCTGCACCTCCAGTCAACATAGCGATTAAACCTATGCCTAAGATGATGAAGAGGGCGCCCACATGCGTATATATGAAGAAGAGGAAGGCTATTTTCGCTGGATCACGGTAACCCCATTTAGCGATAATGAAGTATGAAGGAACTAGCATGAACTCCCAGAAAACGTAGAATGCCAGTAAATTTGCGGTCACGAATACCCCGGTAAGGCCTGTTAAAAGGAGAGATAGAAGAGCCAGATGTATGTCTACTCTTTCTTCGATGTATCCCATTGCATATACTGTGGTGAATATGAACAATATTATGGTGGTTAAAACCATAAGATAGCTTATGCCGTCTATGAAAAGCGTAAACGATATTCCTTTTACTTGTGGAGTGATAACACTTATCCACCAGTATTTTTCCATCCAAGTACCGCCTTTCCCTGCTCCAAAGAAAGCGTAGGAATAGAGCCCTAACACTATGAGAGCTGTGGAAATTAGCAGCAACATTCCGTATTCCTTCTTCCTTTTAGACAATAGGTATATTATTGGGGAGGCTACAGCCGGTAGTATTAATCCAACCAACAACATCATACTTCACACACCTCCCATTAACAACGAGATTATTAATAAAATTAACAGTCCCTCAACCATAAACGAAATATATCTAGTGAGCTCGCCTGTATGCGTCCTTCTTATTGAATCTCCTATAAACACCATGCATTTTGCTATGTTGATGTAGAAGCCGTGCAAAAGACCCTCAATAACTGCGGATAGCTCGGAAAGGTATATTCCCGCTGCTACAACTATATTATTTATAACCCATAGCGCCGACTCCACTACAGCCGATAAGCTGGTAAATAGACGTACTGTCCCTTTAGTGAGGATGTTTTCATAAAGGTAGTCGAAGAAGTATCCCTGCTCCACAACCCTCCTTAGACTAAGCAGAACCTTATTCTGTGAGAGTGAATAGAGTAAACCTGTCCTATATTTATATAGATAAACCACTGTGCCCAGCCCAGTTAAGACGAGAAGGGTGGAAAGTGATGAAACATATAATTTAAGTGAACTCGCGGCCTCCATCTCCTCAACGTGGATGCTAAAGCCCGTCAATATCATGTCCCTCATGGGTGTAAATGCTTCTTCGATGAGACCTGAGGAAACAGCTCCGAAGGCAAGCACGAATAACGGAATAAGCATGACCAATGGAGATTCATGTGGTTTATGTTTCTTTATGTGGTCGCTTTCAGGCGCAAGGAAGATCATGTATACCATACGGAAAGCATATAGGGCTGTAAGGAAAGCAGTAGCCGTGAGGAGAAGAGAGGCAAAGCCCTGGCCGCTTAGCATCGAGACCTCCAATATTAGATCTTTACTCCAGAAACCGTTGAACGGTATAAGCCCTGCTAAAGAGAAAGCGCCTATAAGCATGCAGATGAAAGTGTAGGGCATGTATTTACGTAGATTACCCATGTTTCTCATATCTCTGGTTTCTATTGCATGTATCACACTTCCAGCAGAGAGGAATAAGAGCGCCTTAAATAGTGCATGGCTTAATAAGTGGAATTGTGAAGCATACCAGGCTTCCCAACCTTCCTCTAGTGCACCAGCTAGCCCGAGCACCGCAAACATGTATCCTAACTGTGATATAGTGGAGTACGCTAGAACCCTTTTAACATCCACCGCTACCAGAGCCATAGTAGCTGCAAAGAAAGCCGTAAATGAACCTATTATAACAATTGTGTTGAAGAATGATGCTAATAGACCTAAGTTTATTGGATGAGACCCCAACAAGTTGGGATAGAATAATAATAGCGTTTCAAGCCTGGCCACTAGATAGACCCCAGCTTTAACCATCGTTGCTGAATGGATGAGGGCGCTTACTGTAGTAGGACCCTCCATGGCGTCAGGCAACCATACGTGCAGGGGGAACTGGGCGGACTTGCCTACAGCCCCGCCGAACATCAGGAGAAATGCTAACGGTAGGATTCCTTTTAATTGTGTCAGGTTCGAGGATATTGATAGGAAATCAAATGTGCCAGCTTCATTAAATGTAAGTAAGATGCCAGCCAGGAATAACACGTCTCCTAGCCTGGTTGTTATGAGGGCTTTTACCCCTGCTTTGGAAGCTTCTGGACGTTCATACCAATGTCCTATAAGGATACATGAGCATAGGCCCACGATCTCCCAGCCTAAGTAAAGTACGAAGAAGTTGCCTCCAAATACTAGTAGCATCATTCCGCCGATAAACAGCATCAAGAAGGAATAGTAGCGGACGAGTCTCGGGTCGCCAGCCATGTAACCTTTTGAGAATAGAAGAACCATCGAAGATATTAACGCGATGACCTCTCCCATGAAAACACTTAGCGGATCTACGAGAAAGGTTACTTCCATTATTTTAACAGAGGGTTGGAAGAAGAAGCTCGGGAAGGGTTTGACTAGTATGTAGCCTTGACCTTCTTCGAGTACGCCAATGTATGTTAGTATAATTAACGTAGATAGGGCGAGCTCGATAAAGCCGACAATTATTGAGATGACTTCAACAAGTTTTACCCGTTTTGATAGGAGTAATAATACGGGGATTGTTAAAAAAGGGAGCGCGATGAGCGCTATGATGCTCTCTGAAAGCATAGTCATATCCCTTTAACAGAGTAGGCTAATGCTTAAAAATATATCGTGAGAATCTCTTTTGCTAAGAAATGCTAATTATCCATATATTTAATAAGGAAGAACTATTAAAAGGGCAAGCTTTTGGTAAACAAAATAGAAAAAATAATAGAAGAAGTATTTCGTGAAACCCTTAAGCAAAATTTTTTCAAGTCGGAGAGGATGACGAAACTCATCGATGAACTTCAAGAAATCCTAAAGGAGAGAGGTTACTGGGAAATATTGAAGGAGGAGGTTGATCGTATAAGGCATATTTTAAATGAACTGGAAGGGGAACGAAGTCGAATAAAACAGGTTCTACTAGTACACGAGTTAAGATTTAGAATCATGAATATTCAAAATAGTATTTATTCCCTAGACGTTGAAAGAGGTTCAGAAAAAGGCCGTCAAAAGGAACGGAGCCACACCAAGCAATAATAGTACAGACACCAGTATAGCTACTGGCATCAGCGCAAATATGGACTCTTTTGCTTCATATCTTTTTGTCGATTTAGAAGACATTACACAACAATACTGTATTATCCGTAAACCGTATGCAGATGATACAGCAAAAAGTAATGTAACTAGTGTGGCTATAAAGATGATGATGCCATTTGTCACCGTTCTTAGGCAGGAGAACAAGGCTGTTACCACGAAAAACTTTGCTATGAAGCCGGCTAATGGAGGAGTCCCAAACAACGATAGTAAACTGACAGTTAATAGGCCTCCCAGTATAGGACTTTCCCTTACTATACCCCTTATGTCATCTAGTGTACGTAGACCCTTTTCTTCCACGATTCCTATTAATGCCACCGAAGAAGCTAACGATATATTACTGGCAATTATAAAGAAGGTTATTGGAAGCGCATATGAAGACCATTCTCCGACAGGGGAGACCCCTTCTATTAGAAAGTGGAGGGCCAGTAAAAGAATGTATCCTGCATCGGCCACCGCACTGTAACCAATTATTCTTCTAAGTCTCCGTTGAACCAAGGCAGATAATTCACCGACAATCACCGAGAATGCCGCAAATACTAGCAGTATAATTACAGGAATGGATAATGAGGAAACCTTCAGTGGAACGCTTCCGTAAATACCTATTATTCTGGCTATAACGTATGCACCGGACATCTCTAAGGTTAAAACCATCGTTGAAAGCGCAGGTACGTGCGATCCAGTATATACATCTGGTAGCCACATATGGAATGGTGCCAAACCTATTTCCATGCCTATACTAGCGATGATGAAGGCAAATGATAGTAGAAGGATGCTAATTAAAGGCGGAGTAACTCCACTTATGAGGGTGGATGTTACATCGAAATTAAGGGAATAGATGTTAAGTGGTTTATCGACTGCAGAAGCTATTGAAACGTAAAGTAGCCCGACTCCCACAATTAGACTTAAACCAGACATTATGCTTATCAAAGCCATTTTCATGAGGGCTTCACCGCTTTCCCTGTTCATATTATAGGCTAACAGTCCTAAAGCTGCTCCAACACATGTTTCCCAGAATACGATTAATACAATGAAGTTACTGGATAAGGTTACGCTTAGAGCAGAGGCGACAAGCACGAGGAAAACGGAGAGAAACATACCACTTTCCGTTTTCGTGAAGTCCATTTTAGCAACTACAAATAAGCTAATTATAAGTGAAGACGCTATGACAGCGAATCCTATTGAAAGGGAAAAGCCGTCGACGGCCAGTAATCCCTTGAACAAGCCGCCAGGAGTCACCGAGACTGGCTTATACCAGAAGATGTATTCGATTGAAGCAGCTGTAATTAAGAAAAAGCTTGTTGCAAGCATGCCTATAAAGAACGTTTTTGCAACATTCTTCCTTTTAGCAACATCTTTAACCATGCGCCATAAGACTTGGACTATTACAGCTGAAGCGTAAATTAATCCAACCCCGCTCGCCATCAGACTTAATGGATCCATCTCGCTCACCCCTTAATTTTCCTCAGAACCTCAGGTTTTTCCGCATTAAGTTTACGGTAGACAGCGAATATTGATGCCACAAAAACTCCCATTACACTTGCATCAAGCAAAATGAGGAAAACTATTATACTTTCACCTAAGATTGCGTTAGACGGAACAGTAGTAGACATGATAAGCAGGGATAGGAGCGCCAAAAACGAGAATGAGAGGATCTCGAATGAAATTATCAGTTTAGCCCATGTCTTCTTCGATAAAATGCCGTAGAGTCCCACCGTAGTGAGCGCTATTAAAGTATACAGGTAGATACACAGGTAATTCATTTGGCCTCTCCCTCCCTTAATATTATTTTAAGTCCTATAGCTAATGCAAGTATGAATGCCCCGTGAATAAAAATTAAAGGTATGATTACCGGGTCTAATGCAACACTCTCCTGGATTTTAGGTTCTACCTGAAGTCCAAGGGCAAGCACTATGAAAAATAATATCGATACCGCCACTGCATTTAGATCATATTTTTTCTTCTCTTCTTCTGAAAAGGTGAAGAGAGCCGCTAACAATAGGATAGACCCCAGTCCCAAGGCAAATATCGTTATAGCTAAGACCAGTATTCCCGCGTGCAACAATATTATTGAAAGTAGAACAGTGAAGGTACTAAAAGCGAATATCGACCGCTGAGATCTTTTCGTCTCCAGGGAGTAGAGTGCTATAACGATCGTTACTAAGGACATTATGATAGCGGATATCTCGTTGATCATTCCCATCACCCAACAATCCCCTTAATTATGAGTGTAAGTGAAATGATGACCATTGATATCGGAATCACATTATGCCAGAAGAATTCAAGTAAATCACTTATCCGGATCCTTGCGGCTGCAGCCTCTATTACAAAGAGAATGAATAATATTAGGGCCGCCTCTATGAGTAGTATAAGGAGATTCCCTATCCACGTAAAGGGGGTTTGAATTCCTTGGAACGGAACCCCTATGAATATAGAACCCGTGAAAACCCCTACGAAAAGCAGTTGTAAATCTCTGAAGAAGTTTAGAAAAGCAAGTCTTCGACCACTGATCTCAGTTACATGTCCTGCAACTATTTCTGTTTCAGCATGGGGGATGTCAAAGGGATCCTCCTCCATTTCAGCTTGCTGAGATACTATGAAAAGGATGAAGGCTATGGCATGCGGGATCAAATAAAGTGGTTTTTGAAGTAAAATGTAGGGCATCTGTCCCGCTATTGAAGCTATACTTAAGCTACCAGTTTCAGCTATGGGTACCGCTAGCAATAGAAGAGATGCAATGTCAAAACCAGCTACCTGTAAGAGTAATCGGAGTGCACCTATCCTAGTAAACGGGCTTTTAACACTCCATCCCACAAGAAAAATTAAAGTGGAAACCAGTGAAAACAACATATAAATTATGATGACATCACCTGTAAAACTGTAAAATGGGGTTCCAAACCAGGGTATGAATATAGCGATTAACGTAATCATGATTGCCGGTGCGAG
This sequence comes from Thermoprotei archaeon, assembly GCA_003650675.1. GTDB lineage: Archaea > Thermoproteota > Thermoprotei > Thermofilales > B20-G17 > B67-G16. The sequence goes on from QMRH01000024.1 coordinate 7,518, forward strand.
TAGAAGGGTTAGATCAATTACAGGGTGATCCGCCTCCTGAACTCTTATATCCTCCTTAAAAAGAAGCTTGATGAAGTCGGCAAAGGGTTGTAACATCCCACGGTTACCAGTGTATGTTGGCCCCATACGGCTATGCATCCTCGCAATAACTTTTCTCTTATACCATTCAAATATCAGGGACAATATTAGGATGAAAATGAAGCCCGGGAACAATATTAGGTATATTATTGCCAGAATCGGGTCGTTGAAAACCCATAGAAGAGACATATTTTCCACCTCAACGCACAATAATTATTGCAGCCATAGCAGATACAAGGATATATAACGATACCAGTAAGTATTCCATAATAGATAATGGGTGAATCAGAGATACAGATAAAATAACCAGTATTGGAACGACATCAAACAACGAGAAGATAAGTATGTACTTGAAGTATGTTAACGTGAAGGTTCTAGGTACGGCAAAGGGGGTTGGTTCCTCTCCGCATGAATATAGATTATCTTTAGAAGGCTCCTTCCGGCGGGGAGCAAGCTTTCCGGACATGGCATAAGTCATGTATAAGAGCACTAGTACAACCAATGTATATATCAATGTCACTATTCCAGCTAAGCTGTTACTCATTACCCGCACACCCTTTTTCCTAAACGCAATCCTTCTTAAATGTTTTCTCACATGTATTATTTGGCTAAATATATGGATTATCAGAAATTCTTACTATTTACGCTTTTTATTATTTAATAACAAACTTTAACCTATTTGAGCGCGGGAGGGAATAAACTAAAATAGGAGGATACGTTTCACCCATAGGGTATAGTCGAATGGCTTCAGGAAGCTACGCTCTTGAAGGGCTATTGAAATGGGCTAGAGCGAAATCCCCCTGGCTATTACACATGTGTGCTGGAGGTAGCTGTAACGGATGTGATATTGAATTAGCTGCAGCTTTAACGCCCTTTTATGATGTCGAAAGATTCGGTATAAAACTGGTTGGATCTCCGAGACATGCAGACATTCTGGCTGTAACGGGGGGACCGAACAAGAAAACTGCAACACGTTTAAAAAGAATATATGAACAGATGCCGGAACCCAAGGTTGTAGTGGCTATTGGAACATGTGCAGTAGATGGAGGAATATTCCGCAATTCCTATAACATTATAGGTGGAGTAGACAAAGTTCTACCTGTAGATGTATATATACCAGGTTGCCCGCCACGACCGGAAGCAATTATACATGGAATATATCTAGCTTTAAAGAAGCTTTATGGAGGCGATTTCCTTGGCAGAAAACGATGAAAAAATAGCTGATAAAGTAAGGTCGATAGTAGGTGACCGTGGAGAAGTTCACTTAAAGGGCAAAAGAAGAATATATATTAAAACCAGCAAGGATGTTTTACTAAAGGTTATCAAAGATGTTATCGACAACATGGGAGAAACCTATGTAAGCGCCATTACAGGAGTCGAATTGGAGGATACGATACGAGTATATTATCATTTATGGAATATACGGTCTAAGGTCCTCCTAAGTTTTATAATTGACTTAAACAAAGAAGCCCCGGAAGCCCCTAGCCTAACATCGGTAATTCCAGGCGCAATGTTCCATGAGAATGAAGCCTACGATCTGCTTGGGATCAAGTTTACAGGACACCCTAATCTACATAAACATTTCCTCTTGCCCGAAGACACACCTTCAGACTTCTTTCCACTAAGATCCAACTTTAAAGGAGGTGAAAAGTGATGTCCATTGTTACCCTACCCTTCGGTCCACAACACCCAGCTCTAGAGGAGCCCGAGCACTTTAGATTCAAGGTCGATGGAGAAATAATCGTCGACGTAGAAGTGAGACTAGGCTATCTTCATAGAGGAATAGAGAGACTGATGACCACAAAAAGTTATATACAAAACATATACCTCTCCGAACGCATATGCGGCATATGCAATGTGGCTCACACAACTTGTTATACGCAAACAGTTGAGCAACTTGCAGGCGTAGAAGCGCCTCCGCGCGCACAATATCTACGTTTAATAGTTAATGAACTTGCGAGAATACATAGCCATCTACTCATAATAGGTTTAGCGGCTGAAGAAATAGGGTTCGAAACGATGTTCATGTGGATTTGGCGAGACCGAGAAATAGTTATGCGTTTAATGGAGGAGCTGACTGGAAATAGAGTAATGTCGGGATACAACACGATTGGTGGAGTTAGACGAGATGCTACTGAGAAATTCATAAACATGTTTAAGAAAAAAACCCCTGTGCTTAAAGAAAGCTTTGAACAGATAAAGAAGGTTTTCGAGGAGGATCCCATTGTAAGGAAACGCTTTGTAGACGTTGGTATTCTGAAAAAAGCTGATGCAATAAGCTTGTCAGCTGTGGGCCCCACAGCCCGCGGCTCGAAGGTGTTAATCGACGTAAGATACGATGATCCTTACCAGGCTTATAAGGAGATACCGATAAATGTCATAACATACGATGAAGGAGATTCCTGGGCTCGTATGATGGTACGTGTGGATGAGCTTTTCGAATCACTTAGACTTATTGAGGAATCGATAGAAAAGATGCCTAAAGGAGACTACAGGAAGACTTTCCCCAGAAGACTTCCAGAAGGCGAATCTATCGGAAGAGTTGAAGCACCAAGAGGTGAATTAATTTACCATCTAATATCTAAGGGTGGAGAGAAACCCTTTAGGATTAAAGTAAGAACACCGACATTCTCAAACCTACTCCCCATAGCAACAACATTTAAGGGCGAAACAATAGCTGATATACCTGCAATTTTAATAAGCGTTGATCCATGCTTCTGCTGTACTGAAAGAATAGAGATAGTCGATATAAACAAGGGTAAGGTATGGTACACCTCGAGACGAGAGTTAAGTAGACTATACAGGAGGGATCAGAAATGAGTTTTATGCCAAAAATCATTGGAGGGGTAATAAAACAAGTACTTAGAAGACCGGTAACTAGAAAGTATCCTCTTGAGAAAAGTGAACCATCTGAAGGATTTAGAGGACGCATGGAGTTTTACCCTGAACTTTGTATGGGTTGCGGTCTCTGCGAAAGAGACTGTCCTACTGGCGCAATTAAAATGGAATTTTATCCCAACGTCAAACGAAGAATGCCAAAGTTCTACTATGGACTCTGTATATTCTGCTACCAATGTATTGACAGCTGTGCATGGAATGCAATAAAACCTACAACACGCTTCGAACTATCGACATATAATAAGGAAGAGTTAAGGGAACGAGTTCCAGACGAGGAAGCTCCACCATTAAAACCTAGGAAGCCAGAGAAAAGGTTATACTTTAGATAAAGATGGCTTACGAAGGAATCCATAAAGCAAAAAAGGGTTTGATTAGGGTTAGATTATCTTTAGATCCAAATAAAATTATAAAAAACATAGAGATTAGCGGTGATTTTTTCCTCTATCCAGAGGATGCCCTTTGGATAATAGAAAAACATCTGGTGGGTAAAAAAGCTGAGAAAAACGAATTACTCGCAGAGATTAAGAAAATATATCTAAAACATAATATCGAAACACCCTTCCTAAACCCTGAGGATTTTGTAAAGGCAATATTAAACGCAGTGAGAAAGTATGAGGAAGATACGTGCAATATTCTATGAGAAACCGGAAGACGCATACTACAATCTTGCAGTAGAAGAAGCCATACCCCGAGCCCTCTCTCTAGGATACGGTAAGCCGACAATAAGGTTCTTTCGCAACGAAAATGCAGTGATAATAGGGTATTTCCAGTATGCAGAAAGGGAAGTAAACCTGAGGGAAGCAGAGCTTCTAAAGGTACAAGTTGTTAGAAGATTTACCGGTGGCGGTGCAGTCTACCATGATTTAGGGAACCTAAACTACGCCATATCGCTTCCTTTCACCAAGATTATACCCACTGACATAGTAGAATATTATAGGTTTTTCCTAAAACCTATAGTAAACGCCCTTAAATCGCTAGGTGCTACGAACGCCTCTCTTGGAGGATTAAATGATCTAAATATTGAAACAAGGAAGGTTGGTGGCACAGCAGCTTCAAGAAAATGGGGTGTAGCCTTCTTCCATGGTACATTATTGATTAACACTAATTTAGAAACCATGGCTAGACTTCTAACTCCCCCGTTGGAGAAACTTAAAGACAAGGGTGCTACAAGGATAAGGGAACGCGTTGTCAATTTAAGTGAAATTCTAGGGTCGATAAAGATAGAGGAGGTAGTTGACGCCATTATTCGAGAGTTCGAGAAAACCTTTGAAGCTCAAATAGAGTGGAAAGATGATCTTACAGAAAAAGAATTATCTTTAGCCGAAAAGCTTTACGCTTATAAATATACCAATAAAGAATGGAATTATCGTAGAAAACCTTCATCCTTTTTTGATAAAACTATTTTCGGGTAAATACTATTTTGCATATTTTTCCTTCTAGGTTTACGGGTTTTAATAGGCGTCCTTCCCCTTCAAAGAACTTTGAAAAGAACTCATAGAAGTGCAACCTCAGGTCTTGTATATAGGCGAAAAAAGCTTCCATGAGTATTATGCTTGCCTGTCCAAGAGCCACCAATGGGAGGGCCATGGCTCCAAAGGACCAGAACGAGTTCACTGTGGAAGTTAATATTGCATGTATAATATAATATATGGCTAATCGCGTATAAGAAATGGTATTCGATAGAAATTCTAGTATAGATAACACTAGTTCAAGGGACGTTTCTCCGAGCAGGGATAGAGGTGAACGGGCATGCACCTTCCCTACAAATCCGGCTAGAGGCTCACCAATTAGGGTTAACAAGGCGCTGAAAGCAAGAATAGGCATGAAGGGCGTTGCAAACTCCTTGGGAATAATATTATATGCATAATCTGTTGCACCAACAACGATCACCCCAGAAACATAGAAGATTAAGAGAGGCAGGCTTCTAGCTAATGCAGGTACAGTTTCCCCTCTTCGGATTTCATTTATAACTCTGAATGATAATGCTATGGTTAAATGAATTACACCAATTAATAATGAAAGCCCTAAAGCCTTATACACCCCACCCATATGGATGGAGTGATCCTCGAAAAGCGGCATGAAAGGCTGGTAGCCGGGAATTTTAATAGGGGTACCGAAAAACTCTCCTGAAAGAGTCCCAAAAAACATGCTAAATACTCCCATAAGCGTTAGTAAGGAACCCCATTGTCTATATTTGCGTGCAGCAAGGTATTTTATGATCAAACCGCTGATGAAAAGTACAATGCCATGACCTATGTCACCGAACATGAAACCAAAGAAAAAGGGAAAAGTTATCACAACTATTACTCCGGGGTCGATTTCACGGGCTCCTGGCCAGCCACCGTACATCCCTAAAACATTTGCTTTTACATCCGAAAACAAAGGTATCTTTGATGGAAGTCTAGGTGGATTAAGCTCCAATGTTAATGTTTTTAAGTGAACTGTTATTTTATCAATCTCCTTTTCCAGCCTTCTCTTGATGCTTACGGCTATTTTATTAGGTGCGAAGAATCTGAGCGAAGCTAATTCTATGTCTCTTGAAAAGCCTGTAAAGAGGGTTTCGATGGATAAAGAGAACTGTTCCAATATATTGCGAAGAATCTCTGTAGCCTCTTTTAGGAATAAAACATCGAAGTACTGTTCTCTTTTCCATCTATTTAAAAAGTCGTCGATGTCTGATAATTCCTTTTTTATTGCATTTATTTTATTTTCAAGGAACGATAAAGCTTCCCCGACTTGGGACGGTATCTCCTCGGTTGGTTCAAATTGTTCTATTGAGAAGGGTTCAAGGAGCTTTACGAGTCTTTCTTCCCGCATCTTTAACGTCGCCACCAGGAATATACTATGGTCTTTAGCGGGGAAAATCTGGTAGGCAAAACCATTTCTATTCAATATTTTTTCTATGTCATCTTTATCCACATTTTTTACTAGGAAAACCTTTATGCAAATCCATTTTTTATCAAAAATGTCACTAATACTAATATCCATACCTTTAAAGGGTGACATGAGTAGTAGGGTTTTCTCTAGGTTTCTAAGTGATTCTTTAAGCTTATCTTTTCTTTTTATTTCGGCTAAAACCTTGCTTATTTCATCAGCTTTATGTTCAATAATATTCAAAACTTCCTCTAAACCCCTAACTTTTAGAACATATTCTCGTGGTTTTTTGAACGATAATAACTTTTCTTTATAGTATATATTGAGTTCATTCACTATCTTACTTGTCATTTCATGGAAGTCTCCTAGAAGTTTTATATAGTTTGTAAGGATGTCTATTTTTGCTGGTTCATCCGCTGGTATGGGCTCAACATCACCTTCTTGAAGTATTACATCAATGACTTTTATTGTATGTGTCACAGGGAATACTACCTCTAGCTCCGTAACCTGTGACCCTCTCATTTACAGCACCCTTTAACCAAACTCCCACCCTATTACAATTTAGCTGTTTTTTATATATTTCCCAAAAAAACTTTAAAAGTAGGAAAATGATAAAGAAGTGGAGCCCTGGATGAAGACTTTAATAATAGGAGATCGAAAGACAGCCATAGCATTCAAAATGTTGGGCTTTGAAACTGCAATAGTATCGTCTTCAAAGGAAATGCTAGATCATGTGAAAAAAACCGTGGAAGAAAGAACTGACATTGGTTTAATACTTTTGACAAATAATTTTGTAAGAGAGATTCTAGATGACATCAATAGAATTAGACAAAAACATCCGTTGCCAGTCATGGTGATAATTCCCTCATGCGAAAAAGAAGTAGACATGAAATATGATTACAGAAGCCTGGTAAAAGAAGCTTTAGGAATAAAAATATAATACCTGTAAGGGTGATTTAACGTTATGAAGAACTGGGACATCTTTCTTTCAATGGTTGTAAAAAAACTAAAAAAGGACTCCCTGGAGAGGCTTAAGCTCGCACAAGAAGAAGGAGAAAAAATCATAAAGCAGGCTTATACATCGACTTTAAATGACGTAATAAGCGAATACACATATAAAATAAGGGAGATAAGAAAAAATGAGGCGAAGGTTAAGGCCCTTCTCGACGTTGAACATAAAAGAAAAATATTGACATTAAGGGAGGAGATAATCTCAAGTGTTTTTGAATCAGCTTTAAAAAGGATTAAAGAAATGCCTCGGAATAATGAATACAAGGAGATAATTAAAACACTAATAATTGAGGCCGTCGAAAACATTGGTGGGAAAAGCTTTGTTGTGGCTACTTCAAAAAATGATATAGAAATCTGTAGACAAGCAATAAAAGAAATCATGGCTGAAAGACCTGATCTAACTTTAAGATTATCTGAGGAGCATGTAAACACGGTGGGCGGTGTTATAGTAGCTGACCCCCAAGGACAAATAAAGTATTATAATACCTTTGAAACCCGTCTGGAGAAGACGAAGAACCAGATTAGAAGAAAAATAAGTAAAATGTTATTTGGGGGATATTAAAATGCCAGCAAGTAAAGGTGTGATATACTGGATTAGTGGACCCGTAGTTAAAGCTAAAGGCTTAGTAGGAGTAAGAATGCATGAGCTCGTTGAAGTAGGCGAAGAAAGGCTTGTAGGCGAAGTAATACGAGTCGAAGGCAATAATGCTATAATACAAGTATATGAATATACAAGCGGACTAAGGCCGGGCGAACCCGTCTATCCTACAGGCAAACCTCTTTCAGTGGTTTTGGGACCCGGCCTAATAGGAACCATATACGATGGAATTCAGCGACCCCTCGAGAAAATAGCAAAAACGACTGGAGCCTTTTTCAAAAGAGGAGTTAAGGTCACCCCTCTCCCTCTAGATAAAAAATGGTTTTTCACGCCACTTAAAGAGATGGGAGAAAAGGTTAAGCCTGGAGATATAATAGGCGAAGTGCAGGAAACCCCCCTAATTAAACATAAAATAATGATACCTCCAGGAGTGAAGGGTAAACTTAAAGAAGTTGTACCCGAGGGTGATTACACGCTTAATGATTACGTTGCCATCGTAGAGCATGAAGGAGAGACTATTGAAGTTAAAATGTATCATGAATGGCCTGTGAGAGAAGCAAGGCCTTTCACTCAAAGACTTGAGCCCACGGAGCCTCTTATAACGGGTACGAGGGTTATAGATACATTTTTCCCTATGGCGAAGGGAGGTACAGCTGCTGTTCCTGGAGGATTCGGAACGGGTAAAACAGTTTTGCTTCACCAGATAGCAGCATGGTCCGATGCCCATGTAGTCATATATATTGGATGTGGTGAGCGAGGAAATGAAATGACAGAGGTTCTCATAAAGTTCCCTAAGCTAAAAGACCCCTATTCCGGTAGACCGTTAATGGAGAGAACAATCTTGATAGCAAATACTAGCAATATGCCCGTTATTGCACGCGAAGCCAGCATATACACTGGCGTTGCCTTAGGAGAATATTACCGTGACATGGGATATGATGTTTTAATTGTAGCGGACTCGACGAGTAGATGGGCTGAAGCTATAAGAGAAATATCTGGTAGACTTGAGGAAATGCCCGCTGAGGAAGGATATCCCTCATATCTCCCTTCTAGACTGGCTGAACTATATGAAAGAGCCGGAAGAGTGATTGCTCTTGGAGATCCTAGAAGAACCGGTTCATTGACCATTATTGGTGCTGTTTCCCCACCCGGAGGAGACTTCACCGAGCCTGTCACCACCCATACATTGAGATTTGTACGCGTTTTCTGGGGTTTAGATACAGATCTAGCATATAGCCGACATTATCCTGCTATAAACTGGATTACAAGTTATTCAGCGTATGTTGATACGGTAGAAGAATGGTGGAGAAAAAGAGTAGGGCCCGAATGGAGAAGATATAGGAATGAAGCAATGAAGATACTGGCACGTGAAGAGGAATTAAAGGAACACGTTAGGTTGCTTGGGCCAGAGGCGCTGCCTGAAAGAGAGAAATTAGTTCTGCTTACGGCAAGAATGTTGAGAGAAGGGTTCTTACAGCAAAATGCATTCGATCCCATCGATTCCTACTGCAACGCAGAAAAGCAGTTTAAACTACTTAGGGCGATAATAGATTTTCACAGAGAGGCAGAAAGAATGCTGGAGAGGAGGGTCTCCTTCCACCATATTAGAGGCCTCGGAGTAATAGGTGAACTCATGAGAGCAAAAGAAAAAATATCTAATGATGATGTAGAGAAATTGGATGAATTAAGGGAACAGGCTATAAGTAGCTTACGTAAGGTGGCTGAGGGAAGGTGAAAATGGCTACTGAAAAACTTGGCTTAATGGAGTATTCCACCGTAAGGGAGATACGAGGACCCTTAGTAGTAATCGAGAACACTAGAAATATAGGATACGAGGAACTTGTCGAAGTAATAGGACCGGAAAATGAGCGTAGACTTGGAAGAATAATTGAGGCGGCGGAGGACTATGCGGTAGTACAGGTCTTTGAAGGTACTTCTGGTTTGTCTGTAAGCGAAACTAAGGTTAAGGCTATGGGTCATACACTCGAGGTGCCTGTTTCAATAGAAATGTTAGGTAGAGTTTTCGATGGTACAGGAAATCCATTGGACGGACTTCCACCACCAATGCCAGAAGATTTCCTCGATGTAAACGGCTCGCCGATAAACCCTTACATGAGGGACTATCCTACAGACTTCATCCAGACAGGCATATCAGTTATAGATGGTATGAATACTCTAGTCAGAGGACAAAAACTACCGATTTTTTCTGGTTCTGGCCTACCGCATAATATAATGGCAGCGCAGATAGCTAGGCAGGCTAGGATATTAGGTGAAGAAGAAGAATTCGCTGTAATATTAGCGGCAATAGGCATAAAATATGATGAAGCTATATTCTTTAAGGAGGAACTTGAATCCACCGGCGCCTTTAAACGCTCTACACTATTCTTAAATCTAGCGGAAGACGCGGTTATAGAGAGAATTTTAACTCCCAGAATTGCTTTAACCCTGGCTGAATACCTTGCTTTTGAACATAACATGCATGTACTGGTTATATTGACTAATATAACCAATTATTGTGAGGCTCTCCGAGAGTTGAGTGCAGCTAGAGAAGAAGTGCCTAGTAGGAAGGGTTATCCAGGCTACATGTATACTGATCTGGCGACAATCTATGAAAGAGCTGGGAGAATTAAGGGTAAAAAGGGAAGTATAACACAGATGCCCATTTTAACGATGCCTGGAGACGATATGACCCATCCCATACCTGACCTAACAGGCTATATAACTGAAGGACAAATAGTCTTAAGCCGAGACCTCTATCGCCGAGGAATTTATCCACCTGTCGACGTACTGAAAAGCCTTTCACGTCTAATGAAAGACGGTATAGGCCCTGGACGCACCAGAGAAGACCATGCAGATGTTTCGAGACAACTCTATGCCGCTTATGCTAGGGCGCAGGAGGTACGTTCACTGGCAACAATCGTAGGGGAAACAAGCCTTTCTCCTGTAGATAGAAAGTACCTCGAGTTTGGTGATGCATTTGAAGAGAAATTCCTGAAGCAAGGAGAATATGAAAACCGTAGTATATATGAGACTCTGGAAATAGCGTGGGATGTGCTATCGATTCTTCCCGAGGAGGAGCTAACACGCGTTCACGATAAATACATTAAGAAATATTCAAAGAGGGAAAAGGTTTGAGCAGGGAAGCCCCGACAAAGGTTAGGCTCCTTAGCCTTAAAAAATCGTTAAGTATAGCTCAATCTGTACATAAAATATTGAAGAACAAGCGTGAAATAATACTTCTCCAACTAAACATGCTTATAGATGCTGCAGAAAAAGCTAGAAAAAACCTTGAAGAAAGCTTACGGGAAGCTTACAGGAGTCTCGATATAGCAAGAATGCGTGTTGGAGAAATGAAACTAGAGGAAATCGCTTTCGCCACCCCCTCGCATCTACGATTAGGGGTTACAAGAAAACTGGTAATGGGATTCACTACATTCTCCCTTCATATTAAGGAAGAAGCCCCCACGACCTATGGTATTGAAGGTACCAGCATTCTCCTTGATAAGGGTATAGAAAACCTACAAAGATCGTTGGAACATGTATTGAAGTTAGGCGAACTGGAATCAGCTATATTTAGGCTTATAGAAGAACTTAAAAATACTCAAAGGTTAATTAATGCACTCGAATACCTTATTATTCCACGCTACCAAAAGAACATTAAATTTATTGAAGAAGTCCTAGAGGAGACGGCTAGAGAGGAGTTTGTGAGAAAGAAGATGCAGAAAAAGGGAAAAGAAAGAGAGGTGAGGTAGATGAGCGAAGAAATCAAAAAGAGGGCTGAAGGTGAGCTTGAGACATATATAATGGAATACCGCTCTAAGATTAAAGAATATTTAAATTATATTGAGGAAAAACTAGATAGAATAACGATAAAGTTTAAAAAAACAAGCCCTATTAATTCACGCCATGACGGGAAGAAAAACGTTTAATGGAAAAAGACTCATGATCTTTGCTACAGTGCTTATGATATTAGGGTTCCTAATTAGTGTAACGTTGTTAACACACGCTCTCAACGCTGACACATTAAATGTAAATACAAACAGTACAAGTGAAACAGTGAATTCCGGTAAATATATCGCTATACTGGGAGCGGCTATAGCTTTCGGCCTAGCCTCTCTAGGTGCAGGGATAGGTATAGCTATGGCTGGTAGTAGTGCTCTAAGCGCTGCTGCCGAGAACCCTGAATTAAGAACCTTCGGTCTTATAATAACAGCACTTGCAGAGGCGTTGGCAATATACGGACTACTAGTTGTAATCCTCATACTTGGAGCTTAAAATGAGGGATGCTTACGGATGAGCATAGCATATATAAAGCAATTAAACAAGTTGGAGAAAACAATAGATGAATTTTATAAGGATATTGAAGAAAAAAGAAGAAAGCTCTTATCGTATGCATATACTTTTGCCGAAAACCTAGCAAGAAAATTGAGGACAATAACGGATCAGATGATAATGGAGGAGAAGGAGAAATCACAGGAGAGAATAGAGATGTACAAGAAGGAAATTGCTAGAAAAACGGAAAAGAAGATTAAGGAGCTTAAGAAGAAAGCTGAGGAAAATAAAGAGAAAGCCATAGAAGAAGTTCTCCGTTTAATTATACCACAAGTATCTAAAGGTAGGGTGTAATCCTATTGAAAGATATTTTATATGCGGTTCCTAAAGCATTTGCTCTTAAAGGAAGACTTATAGACCCCATGTTTCTCCGAAGACTTGTGCATGCAGAGAACCTTCAAAGAATGACAGAGTTGATGCGAAATACACCTTACCATGAGAAATTAGCTGTGATAAAGGAGCCGACTGGAATAATCTTAGAAAAAGTGTTTAGGAATAGCCTAGTAGAAGATGAGATTAAACTCAGCCGTTTTGTTGAAGGCAAAAGAAGAAAATTCTTGAATGCACTATTTTCCCGCCATGAAATAGATAATCTAAAGCTATTTTTAAAGGCACTTGTAAGAGGCATTCCGAGAGATATATTTCTCGAAAGAATAAACTTAGATGTCGAGAAACATTTAGATAAAAGGGCTCTTTTCGTTGAACTACTTGCATCTGATAGCATACATGAGGCATCACTTATTTTAAAGGAACTTGGGTATGAACTAGATTTAGAAAGCCTGGTTAAAGAGGAAAGAGCAGAATTAATAGATTTTTTACTTGACAAAAATTTCTACATTAATCTGTTAGAAGCCCTTAGCTTGCTGGGAAAAGAAGAAAGCGGTGATATTTTACACGTCTTCTCTCCTCGAATAGATAAATATAATTTGATGCTTGTCCTCCGCTCCAGTTTTCTGGGCCTGAGCCTCGACGAGATAGAGAAACTGCTGGTCAAAAATCCAAAGGGAATTCCTTTAAAAGAGCTTATTGAAGCTTCCTCAGCTACCCTTGAAGATCTAGCTAAGATTCTTCGTACATATGGTTACAGCGAAATCCCCCTTAGCAAGGAACTTTCACCAGTTAAGTTAGAGAAGGAACTCATGCGAGTCCATTATAATAGAGCAGAAACATTATTTCTAGGGAAAACATTAACAATAAAACCACTAGTGGGAGCGATACTTCTTAAAGAACGTGAGGTTTTAAACCTAGTTGCAATAGTTTACGGTGTCGAGCGTAGGCTTCCTCCCTCAACCATCCTAGAAGAAATTATCATTTAGATTTTTTAAATACAAGATCCGAGTATTCCGGGTGTTTTTCCAAAAGGTAATGTTTTGCATAGCTGCAGTTAGGAACTATCTTTAAACCCTGGTCTAAAACTTTTTTAACAGCAACTTTCATTAATCTTCCAGCTATACCTCTACCTCTAAATTCTGGAGGAGTATATGTCTTGTCGATGTACATTAACTTTCCTTCAACCCTATACTCCAGGAACGCGAATCTTCCTGGTGCAAGCCTTATTAAGAGCCTGTTCCCCCTTTCTAGAACCTCGTATTCCTCTCCCATAGACGGTCAAAAGTATTTTTACATTAACTATAAATTAATTTTATGTACCAAGACAACACGCCTCAACCCTTGAAATTTACTAGGAGTTCAAGCTTAACTTATTTTCGTCGATGTTTTCAACTTAAGCAAAGTTTTATAAGCTTAGATTCTTCTCTATAAATTAAAGGTGATATTACGAGAAAAACAATCGAGAATCTAGTAAAGGCGTTTGTCGGGGAAAGCCAGGCGAGAAACCGTTATACATTTTATGCAAAAGTCGCTCGGAAAGAAGGGTTTGAGCAGATTGCAGAGATTTTTCTTATAACAGCCGATAACGAGAAGGAACATGCAGAGACGCTATTCAAGTTGATCAATGAACTGAAGAAAAAGAGTGGTGAAAACCTAGATGAAATCAAGGTAGAAATAGCTGCCCCCACTGTTCTCGGCAATACTATAGAGAATTTAAAAGCCGCGATTGCCGGGGAAAATTACGAACACACGAAAATGTACCCTGAATTTGCCGATATAGCTGAAAAAGAAGGATTACCGGATATTGCAGCAAGACTAAGAGCTATTGCCGTAGCAGAGAAACATCACGAAGAAAGATATAGGAAACTACTGAAGGAAGTTGAGGCTGGAACAGTCTTCAAAAAGGAAAAGGCAGTTTGGTGGGTGTGTAGAGAATGCGGTTACATACACTTTGGAACAGAACCACCAGAAAAATGTCCTTCCTGCGGCCATCCAAGAAGCTTTTTCCAAGTTAAATGCGAAGAATATTAAACCCAATAGTGTGGGAATATAACGGAACTAAAACAGGTCTATAAATTTGACACTCTCCCCGCTAAAGGGGGGGATTCTTGCTTCTCGTGGGGGATTCATCGAAGCAAGGGCTGTGCCACCAGCCCGATGGACATGCCTCCATTACGAAGGGTGCCCATCCCCCGAAAATACTGCTTGACACTCCTCTATTTAACCCCATCAACGCCATACATCCCCCCACCAAAGCAGGGGCTTTCTAGCGTCATTTTGTAACGTCTGTGGAAACATAGTTGAAGTTCTACATGCTGGGGTTTTCTCCCGGCTTTAAAAACTTCCTGTAAATCTTATTATCAGTAATTATTTCAATCCATTCAATGTAGTGGTTTTCCACCATAGGATGGGTACTGAGCCAACTTTCACTTTTACTCCGGTGTCCGTTTTCTCTATTACCGGGACATGTTTTTCCAAGCCCACATCCTCCGTTTTTTCTGTAAGTAGCTCCATCGGCTTACCGCAGCATACGAGCTGTCCTACCCTGAAGCAGAATTTAATGTGAAGGCAGAAAAATAGTGGCGAGCATACTTAAACTGAAGTGGGTTTCTCCTATGATGAAAGGCAACTACTTGTACCATATGGTTTTGCACCTAAAGCATTAAAGTGTAGATCGTTTCGTGGGCAACCGAAAGAAATCAATATAAAGAGAATTAAAGAAAGCATCAACCTATTACTTAAAGGAGGAGAAAATTAAGAGGTTCACTATTTTATATGGAAGATTTTTATTTTAGTATTCTCATAGCATTTAAAGTCGTCATCAGGGCTACCCCTACGTCTGCAAATAAAGCCTGCCACATTGTTGCTTCGCCTACTATCCCTAGACCCAAAAAGAAGAATTTCACTAGTAATGCTAGTATTATATTCTGGAAAACTATTTTTCTAGTCTTTTTAGCTATTTTCACCGCCATAGGGATTTTAACAAGTTTGTCATCCATTATAACCAAATCGGCTATTTCGATGGCAGCATCGCTTCCTAGAGCACCCATGGCCACCCCGACGTCCGCTCTCGCTATTACCGGTGCATCGTTTACACCATCACCTACAAAAGCTACAGCTCCCCCGTCATCCCTGAAGCTACGTATTTTCTCTATCACTTTGACCTTGTCCTCAGGAAGTAGTTCAGCATAGTATTCGTCAAGTTGCAACTTATCTGCTACAGCTCTAGCCACATGCCTACTATCGCCTGTAAGCATTATTATCCTCCGAACCCCCAGTCTTCTAAGCTCTTCAATTGCGGTGAAAGCCTCCTTCTTGATTTCATCCGAGATTATAATATAGCCAGCATAGATTTTGTCCACTACTACGTGAACCACCGTGCCTCCAGGTATATCACATATATCGTGTTTCACCCCCTCTTTATGCAGTAGCCTGTCATTGCCCACCATAACTGAGATCCCTCCTATTTTGGCCTTGACGCCATGTCCTGCTATCTCCTCATACCCCTCTATCTGATTACTGTTGACATTATTTGGATAAGCCTCCTTTATCGCCTGAGCTATTGGATGATTAGAATGTACTTCCGCCAGAGCGGCGAATCTTAACACTTCATCCCTACTAAACCCATTTCTAGGAACAATTTCCGACACCTTGAAGACACCTTTTGTAAGGGTACCAGTCTTATCAAAGGCAACAACCTCCAGTTTTGTCAATAAATCGAGGAAGTTTGAGCCTTTAACTAGTATTCCTTCCTTAGCGGATCTACCTATACCGCCGAAATAGCCTAGCGGGATGGATAAAACTAATGCGCAGGGGCACGATATGACAAGTAGTACAAGAGCCCTATAAACCCATATATCTATGGAGTCTCCTATAACGAGAGGAGGTAGAAATGCTACGATGGCAGCCAGTGTAACCACTGCAGGAGTATAGTATCGTGCAAACTTTGTTATAAACTTCTCTGCTCTAGCCTTCCTAGCGCTAGCCTTTTCGACTAAATCCAATATTTTAGCTATCGTAGATTCACTAAATCTCCTAGTAACTTTAACTTCAAGAAGACCGCTAAGATTAATCATACCCGATAATACTTCATCTCCTGGCTCGACGCTTCTCGGAGCAGATTCTCCTGTTAAAGCAGAGGTATCTACAGCCGAACTACCTTTAATGACCTTCCCGTCCAACGGGATTTTTTCGCCTGGACGAACAATTATTGTATCTCCCACCTTAACATCCTCGGGTTTAACCTTGAGGATCTTGTCACCTACTTTTAGGTTAGCGTATTCGGCTTTAAGGCTTAAAAGAGCTCTAATGGATCTACGGGATCTATTGAGAGCTAAATCTTGAAGATACTCCCCTATTCGGAAAAATAGCATAACGCCTGCGGCTTCAGGGTACTCTTTTATGGCAAAAGCTCCTAAAGTAGCTACTGTTAGCAGAAAGTTTTCGTTAAGAGGCTTCCTTCCCAGTATACCTCTTGCAGCCAACTTTAAAACATTAAGGCCAACAAGTATGTAAGCTAGGATAAACAACCCTACTACTGCTATGTTATCTATTCCCAGGACGAATTTGAGAAAAAGCCCTACTATGTAAAAGCCTGTGGAAGACAATATACGATATAATTCCACTGATTCCTCAGCTTCTTCCTCTCCGTGTTCATGATCACCTGTTTTTCGATGGTTTCTGTCGCTCTGTACATTATTTTTATCAACGTTACATTTCGCGCAAACGGTATTCTCTCTGGAATTTTCCACTGTAAACCACCTTTATCTTCTTGCTAACTTTTCTCTGAGATGTACCAATGTGGTTTCAACTATTTTTTGGATGTGATCGTCATCTATTTTATAGAAAACATTTTTCCCTTCTCTTCTATAGGTTACAATCCTTCGATCTTTTAACACACGTAGCTGATGTGATATGGCTGAAACAGAAAGTCCCGTGATCTTCGATAAATCACAGGTGCATAACTCCTCTTGCATTAATGCTAAGACAATTTTTACACGTGTAGCATCGCCAAGGGCATCGAAGAAATTAGCTATGTCAACTATCGTCTCATCGTCGGGTAGTTTTTTCAATGTTTTCTCTATTTTATCTTCGTGCTTCTCAAATGTTTTACATACCTCTGCCATTATACCACATTTGAACAATTGTTCAAACATATATATTAACTTATCTCCAAAAAGGGTTCATTTAAAATTTAAAAATATGAAGGAAGATGTAGTATGAAAAGTGAAAAATAAATTTAGGATATAACTAACTTAGTCTTGGCGATCTTATGGTACGTTGCGACTACTGTGGCAAAGAAGTAGCCTTGCCTTTCAAATGTAAATACTGTGGAGGAAGATTCTGTGTAGAACATCATTTACCTGAAAACCATGACTGCCCGAAGCTTGAAAGAGGCTCATGGAAGCCGATGGTTACACCAACCAGATACTCTTTGGAATACGAATATTATACGCCAAGAAAAACACCTATCGAAAAGAAAATGCGGGATTTTCTGTTTCAAACTAATGAAGTTAGAGACTTACTCATAGCCATCATATTAGTGGTATTTGTTTACCTCTCCCTAGGATATGGTATGATCCTTCAAGAACCCATCCTAGTTGCAACGCTTGCATTAAGTATCGTAACCGCTTTTCTTTCACATGAGCTTGCCCACAAGTATGTCGCTTTAAATCAAGGATTTATGGCCAGATTCAGATTGGATAAACAGGGAGCCATGTTAACAGCAGTATCTATATTCCTTCCCATTAAAATAATCGCGCCAGGATATGTTGCAATATATTCTTTAAGGGGATATCCTTCCAGCGAACAAATAGGTAAGATATCGATGGCTGGACCGCTCACCAATATTTTTCTAGCCCTGCTTGCTCTTCCATGGCATAATACAAGCCTTTTAGCATACCTTTTTATGCGAATAAACACGGATATCGCCGTATTTAACCTTCTTCCCTTCGGCCCCCTCGACGGCAGGAAAATAATACAATGGAGGATGGACCTTTGGGCACTACTGTTTATTGTCACAACAGCGATATGGATCTATATGTTAATCCTTTAACCATCTCCTGGAACCAACTTTTCAATTGAAATCTTACAGCCCTTCTAATCAACATGTCTACTAAAATTAAGCAACTATATCGTGCATTACAAAAATGACGCCAGAAAAACCCCTGCTTTAGCGGGGAGAGAGTCAAAGGATTTTCCTGTAGAGGTTAAGTGTATCGGTTTCTTAGAAGCTATAAGACTGAGGTACACCTCAGCGTTCGGGACGGCCGTCACCTATCCGACCCCCATAGTGTCTTCATCGGCTATATAATTGAATCAATGGTTTGCCAAAAATATTTTTTATCGGAAAAACTCATTAAAATGGTGGCCGTAAAGTGGGGGAGAAAGGGGATGTTATTAAAAAAGACATTATAGTGGTTTCTCACACTCACTGGGATAGAGAATGGTATCTAACTTTTCAGGAATATAGGATACGCTTTCTAAAAATTATACGTAAACTTGAGGAACTCTTCGAGAAGCACGGGAAATTTAATTGTTTTGTCCTGGATGGCCAAACCTCATTGATAGAGGATCTCTTGGAGGTTCATCCGGAGAAAGAAAATGTAATTAAAAAACTTGTTAGTGAGGGGAAACTAATTATAGGGCCACTTTATACACAGCCAGATGAAGTCTTGGTTAGCGGTGAATCCCTAATCAGGAATCTTTTGATCGGCCATCGCATCTCCAAGAGATTTGGAAAGGTGATGAAAGTAGGCTACTTTCCAGATACATTTGGGCATATTCCTCAAATGCCTCAAATATTGAAGGGGTTCAATATAGATTCGTTTGTCTTCATGCGGGGACTCGGCGATGAGGGAGAAGAGCTCGGGCGAGAGTTTATTTGGGAAGCCCCCGACGGATCCCAAGTGATAGCCATTCATCTAAGGGAAGGCTACTGTAATGCCAATATGCTTGGTGTTTCAAACCCCTATAGATGGGAGGCGTGGGAGGCTCCAGATGGATGGAAAAGCTTCTTTCTCGAAATATACTATAAGGATGAAGTAAAAGCCGATCCCGAGAAAGCATATAAACGTTTTATCGACATCGTTAAGAGGGCTTCTGTAACAGCCGTCACGAATACGATTCTTTTAATGAACGGTTGCGACCACATGCCCCCTCAGGAAGATTTACCAAAGATAATAGAGCATTTCAGGAAAAAAGGGTTCAACATAATTCATGGACGACTGGAGGACTACATCAAGAAGGTTAGGGCTCATAGAAGTGCTTTAAAAATATATAGAGGTGAAATGCGTGGAGCCCGATACCATCCTATACTGGCTGGAGTATTATCCACAAGGGTTTACCTTAAACAGCTGAACCATAGAGCTGAACTTTTGCTAGAAAAATATGCTGAACCCCTCTCAACTATAGCTATGATCCACGGGTATCCGTATCCAGCGAAGCTCCTAGAAAAAGCCTGGAAGCTCGTACTACAAAACCAGGCACATGATTCGATCTACGGTAGTGGCATAGACCCACTACATCTAGAAAACGAGGTAAGATTCTTACAGGCTATAGCTATCGCAAGTAATGTAGCTTATGAAGCCGCGCGGTTCCTAGTCTCACTTTTCTATAGAAAAGAGGAAGGCAGGGGAATTCTGGTCTTCAACCCCCTTTCTTGGGAAAGATCCTCTTATATCACATTCCTCTCAACCGATTTAAAACCAGACAAAAAGTATTACCTTATTGACTCAGAGGGGAGCCGTATCCTTCTTGAGCCTTTAGAACCATGGGGGCCAGCCTATAGATGGGGGTTTATGGCGGAAAATCTTCCGTCACTAGGGTTGAAGACCTATAGCCTTGTGGAAGCAGACACGGTCGAGGAGCCTGAGAGAAAGGTTAGAGCCTGTGAAAACCAGATTGAAAACGAGTTCTTTAGGGTGAAAGCCGATCCCGAAAGGGGAGGAGTTCTTGAAATTTTGGATAAAGAAAACGGCTATATTCTAAAGGACATTAACTTGTTCATAGATGAAGGGGATGCAGGCGATGAATACAACTACTCGCCTCCTGTTAAGGGGGATCTAAAAATTAGGAGCACGGCTTTTAGGGCTAAGGTGACTTGCTCCTCGACGCAGTATACCGCTACTTTAAGAATACAGTTTGACATGGAGGTTCCAAGGAAGATCGTCGGTCAACAAAGGAGCATGGAAAAGGTGAAGCTCCCCGTTCAGGTTGAGGTAAAGCTCTATAGAGGTGTCAGAAGAATAGACTTTAAAGTTAAAGTAGATAATGTGGCTGAAGACCATAGATTCAGAGTGGTTTTTCCAACAGGCATTAAAACAAGCTACTTTTACACAGATTCACCATTCTACGTTATAAAACGGGAAATAAAGACCTGCTATCAGAAAAGAGAATGGGTTGAAGCACCGCCCACCACCTACCCGATGTCATCTTGGATAGATGTGACCGACGGAAAAAGGGGAGTAATGGTCGTAACCCGGGGACTACATGAAGTTGAAGTGTCCAGCGGAGAAGAGGCAACTATTTTCCTTACTCTCTTTAGGTCCGTTGGCTGGCTCTCCAGAAACGATTTGATTGTACGTAGGGGGCATGCAGGACCACCTATACCTACACCCGGTGCGCAATGCAAACGAGAACTTGTCTTCGAATATACTTTAATACCACATTGCGGCACTTGGAAAGAAGCTTTCACCATAGCACAGGAATACATTGCCCCACCCTTAACGTTAACCACTAGTTTTGACCTGAATCCTACATCAAAGAGCTTACTTAAAGTGAGTAGTAGGGAAATCGTTTTAACAGCATTAAAAAAGCACGAATATTCAGATCTGATTATAGCTCGTTTCTGCAACATGCAGGGAGAGAAAGCCGTAGGTCAAATACAACTAGGTTTCGATGCAAAAAATGGATGGATTACAGATCTCAATGAGAAACCTTTAACTTCGGTAAACATAGTTGACAATACAATAAATTTCAGCGTAAAGCCATGGAAAATCATCACTTTCCTCATAGAACGTTGGGACAGGTAGAGATAAGTTCAAAAGAGAAGAACCAGAATATTAAAGAGGGGGTTTCATGGAAGATATTTTCCTTAAGCTACAGAAATTAGGGATATTACTTATTTTAACAGGCTTTATCACAGTTTTCGCTGGAAGTATATTGCTATTCATGGAGGCTATGCAGGGCATGCCCTCTGGAAGCGGAGCCCTCATAGTTTTCATAGGACCCTTCCCACTTGCCTTATCGTGGGGAGAACAAGGGGTAATGTTATTGGTTGCGGGTTTACTTATAGTTCTTTTAATGGTCCTTATACTCGTCTTTTTTATGCGAAAACCCTTTCAAAGGCTTGAAAGTGATGTGAAATGAAGGTTGCGATTATAGGTTATGGGACTGCCGGGATGACTACAGCCGGCTTCATACGCATCTATGGTAGAGAAAGGGAAATAACAGTTGTGGAGAAACGCCCATACCCGATATATCATCCCTGCTCCATACCAGACGTCATAGCAGGTAAAATACCCTCATGGA
>QMRH01000025.1 GCA_003650675.1 Thermoprotei archaeon
CAGCCGGCTTCATACGCATCTATGGTAGAGAAAGGGAAATAACAGTTGTGGAGAAACGCCCATACCCGATATATCATCCCTGCTCCATACCAGACGTCATAGCAGGTAAAATACCCTCATGGAGCAGTATAATGGAAGAAACCCATCAAAACCACAGGTTTAGAATCTATGCCGGTACCCTAGTAGAAGACGTAGATTCTACAGGGAAAAAGGTTTTTTGCCGCGATCTTAAATCAGGGAAAAGATTTGTCTTAGAGTATGATGTACTGGTTTTGGCTACAGGTAGCATTCCTAGGCAATTGAGAACGCTCCCCGGCTCCGATCTTAACGGCATCTACACGCTGAAAACCGTTGAAGATGGCGTAAGCATCCATAAAAGGGCTATAGCTTCGACGAATGCAACTGTCGTTGGTGCTGGTCCTCTGGGAGTCGAAACGGCATTCGCCTTACGGGAACTTGGCTTAAAGGTGACTTTGATCGAAATAATGCCCACAATTTTGCCCGGTAAATTCGATCCAGATATGTCCAAGAACGTCGAGAAATTTCTTTTGGAAAAAGGAATAAGGGTGGTTACGGGTTCCAGGGTTGTGGAATTTCAGGGTAGAAACTGGGTTAATAAGGTTTTGACGGAAAACAATGTATTTGAAGCCGATCTAGTTGTCTTAAGCGTTGGAACTTTGCCTAACGTGGAACTAGCTAGAATTATGGGTTTAGCTTTAGGGCCGACGGGAGGGATAAAGGTGGACGAAAACATGAAAACAAGCGTTAACGATGTTTACTCGGCTGGCGACTGCGCCGAGGTTTGGGATGCTATAGAAGGTAAACCTGCTTTACCCATGTTAGCTAATGCTGCATACCAGCAGGGTAGAGTAGCGGGTCTAAACATTTCAGGTATAAAAGAAAAGTATGACGGAACGCTATATTCCTGGGCAATTTCGCTTGGAGGCTTTAATGCAGGTGCAGTCGGTCTAACATACGCTGAGGCTAAGAAAAGGAATTTAAAGGCGAAAACCGTAAAGATGACATCAACCTTCAAACCAATATTTTATCCTGATTCAAGCCAGATTACACTAAAGATAGTTTTCGACGAGGAGAAAATACTTGGAGCCCAGATTCTCGGGGAAGTAAACATCTCATATATTCTAAACTTCTTTGCCTTAGCTATAAAAAGGAAAATCCCTATAAAGGATCTATCCAAACTGGAGCCACTCTACGTCCCAAACCTCGTCGACTTACCCGATCCCGTATTCAAAATCCTCGAGTCAGCGTTAAGAAGAATTAAAAGGCAAATATTCTAATGTTAAAACATTACCTCGAGGCAGTAAAATATAGGCTTATAGAAAGGGATACTTTTCCTAAATACTTATTAATCTATTCTACTAAACTACGATCCCATTGTGGCTACCTTATCCTAGTTCGTCCCTCATGTAATATTTATCAGCAACCATGCACGGGCAACCACACAACATAAAACATACATAAACTGGAAAGCACTCAAACTTTATAACACCTTTATCTATTGTATCAGTTTCAAAACTAAATTTTTAGCTTCTAGAGGAATATGTTTAAAAACATTATCTAAGATCTTTCTATTAATTCCCCTTGGTCTTGAGCAACACGAGTATATCTTTTACACGTTTCTCTTTTCCTGAACACCATGAACCTTAAATATTCCATAGTGGCTGGAGTAAATTTCACTAGAACTATATTTGATACGTTTCACCGCGAGGAAGTTAGCCGCAAAAAGTCTATCAACCTCGTATACCCTGTTAGCTTCAACAATGATATCTAAATCTTTTGGTATAACATCTAGTCCGTTCAGATATCTCGCTGTGCTACCTACAAGGAGCCACCTGATATCTGTTCTTGAGAGAATGTCTGAAACTTCTAGCAATGCTCTTTCTAGCTCTTGTGGAAGAGAAGACACCTCTCAACACCTTATCTAGTCGCTCTTCTTTTCAAGATAATAGAAATACAGTTACCGTGGGATATATAAATAGAATCGGCTTTACTTCAGGTCGCTGAAGATTCCTTCTTTTTCCATGATGTACGAGAGTTCCCAGACTTCTTTAAGTTCCTTAAGCATCTTTTTAACATCTTCAATCGCATTTTCATCTTTTCTTTCAGTGATACTTTTTATGAAAAAGTTTGAGGAGGAAAAATATTTTCCAGAGGTAAGCCATAGGAGGTAAGCTTTCTCCCTTAAGTTTTTATTCCCGGTTTTTTCCTCCAGCTTTCTTACAACGTACCTGAAAGAAAGCTTCCTAACAAAAAGCATATCCAATTTCTCCTCTAACGTGGATCTGGGGTAAAGGAGGTCTATGTATAATGTTTTTATTATTATTTCAACCCCCATTCTAATAGCCGCCGCCACAGCCCAGGGAAACTCCCCTGCATTTTTATCCACAAACTCTATAATCCTCTCTATTATAGGCGAAAAATACAAGAATATTGAATCCGAACTCTTCTCCACCTGAACCCCTTTTTACACCGAACACAAACATTTTATTAATTTTTCTACTCCTCTACACCAATATTAGTTCCTAAAAACAGCCTATTTTCTTAGAACAACAATATTAAATTGTTTTAACCCAGCACAAACGAGCTAGAAAAGAAAATTATATATCGAGCCTACTATAGTGATGAAATGGCAGAAGGCCCCGGTAGCGTAGGCTGGTTAGCGCGCCGGCCTGTGGAGCCGGAGGTCGCGGGTTCAAGTCCCGCCCGGGGCCCTTAGTCCAATAAAATTATGTTCCAGTACAGAATTAAGATGCCAAGCGAAAACGTTTTATTTAAATAGATTACATGATTGTCTGCATACTGGATGTGTACTTGTATACAAAATTTTATATACAATTTTTGTATACAATAGTTGTGAGTGGTTTTGATGTCTACAGTGGTTTTATCTGTTAGGGTTAGAAGAGAGTTAAAGGAGGAGGCTGAGGAATTGGGTATAGACATCCGAAGCGTGGTTGAGAAAGCTCTCCAAGAGGAAATTCTAAGGGTGAAGCAGAGCTATTTTAGGGAACTTCTAAAAAAGGCTTTGGAGAACATGGATGTTAGCGTCGAGGAGTGGGTTGGAGCTGTGAGGGAGTCCAGGAGGAAGAGATAATGCCTGATTTTCTTGTAGATACTTCTGCTCTCTATCCTTTAATTCTAAGGTTACGAGAGAGAATTCTATCTTATGCTGATAAGCTAGCGGTGCTAGATTTGACGGTATACGAGGTGGGTAACGTTTTATGGAAAGAATATAAGAGGGGGAGGATTAGAGATTTGGGCAATTCTGCGGCCCTCTTTCGAGAAGCATTGGCTCCGTTGGACAGGCTAGCGGTGGATGATCTAGAGGAGGTCTTAAAGACGGCGGTTGAAAGAGATTTAACGTTCTACGATGCATCATACGTGTATGTTGCTGAAAAATCAGGTTTGAAATTGGTTACAGAGGATGAGGAAGTTCTAGAAAAGTGTAGCAATGCAGTAAGCCTAGATGAGATGTTGAAATCGCTAGAAGAATCGAAATAAGTTAGGTTAACGAGACTTCTTCTTACAACTTCTTTTAGACGTTTCATCCAAGCAGAAAGAAAGTAGTCCATCGTCCAGCTGGTTAAAGAGACTTAACGTGAGAAAAACAGGTATAGGGTAGGAAGTTGGTGGAAAAATGTAATTTACATATACATGTACATGGAATTATATTGATTCTCATTTATTATTCGAAACCAGTAACCGTAAGGGGACGTAAAGTTTTTATCCAGCCGATATTTATAGTAAAACCTGAAGCCAGCGGGGTGGGGAAGCCAGGTATCCCGCCGGGCTCATAACCCGGAGGTCGGTGGTTCAAATCCACCCCCCGCTATAAAGCAGCTGTCTTAGGCCCCCTGGCTTCACACTTTCTTTATTTTAAATTATTCACTTAGTTGATTACTTCCCAAAGTCTTCTATAACTCCTTACACTTATTCATGAGCTTACTTCAGAGGTTAAAAATACCGAAAATCGTTCAAATGTGAAGTCTTAGTAATTTAAAAATTACCGTTGTTTACTGATATAAGCTTCCACAAATGTTTTCAATACATTGAATATTTGGTTTATATCTAGCTTGCTTGTATCAATTATTATGTCAAATATTGTCCAGTCATCCATGTTTTTACCATAGTATTTTAGACATCTTCTTCGATTACTCTCCTCCCTTAATTTTATCTCCTCTAGAGCCTTGTCAACTGTTTTACCGTCTCTCTCTGCCAACCTCTTTGCCCTAACTTCCAGGGGGGCCTTTAGTAGTATTAATATATCAGCGATGTCCTGGAGAACCCATGCAGCTAGATGCCCCTCTATTACAATATTCCCCTCTTCAGCTAATTTTCTAGCACGTTCATCTACCATTAGATCATATTTTGGATCGGTTTCAGCCATTTCATGTAGCTTAATTAAAGATACCCCTAGATCCTCAGCAAGCTTTCTGAAAAGCCCTCCGCTTGAAGCATAACGTAGGCCAAAGGTCTCCGCTAACTTTTTAGCGTAGGTTGTTTTTCCTGCACCAACCTGCCCGCTTACGGCGATTACTAGACCCTTTTTCATCCCTCTGCATCTCTGGCTACTTCTGATAAGATGAAATGACTTTTTCTACAATGAACTTCTCTAAACATTGATGACACAAGTAGCCTCCAAAAATCCTTGAAGGGGGTCTATGGCCTTTCCTGAGATCCTTTGTCCTAAGTTTAGGGAATCCGTTTAAGGGACGTTTGCATATGGCGCATTTAGGTACATCATGTTTCCTCTTTTCATAGTGTACCACTGTGCGTCCTCCCGGAGTTCGTACATAAACTCTCCTAAGCTTCCTTGAACGTGGTGTACGCCTCATCATTATCCCCCGAATTTTTCTGGTTATGGATATTTATTTTTATCGAAAACCGGTTCCCCGGTAGCTAGCATGAGGAATAACCCCTGTTCAACAAAATAGACCCTCAATATTTTTAGAGGCGTGGTTACGTTAAAATAATATTTAAATTAAGCCACCTCTAAAAGAGGTTGGTGTAGTAATCGTGTCTGAGAAAAAGGAAAAACATTGGATAGGAGCATTAAACTTGATTTTGATAGTTTCATGTGCCACAATAATATATTTGATGTGGGGTTATATTCAAAGAACTAATACATTAACTTATAGCCAGATGAAAATTCTTTTTATATTGCTCGTGATGATGCTTTTCGTATTAACCTTAATATATGGATTTCTTTTCCAAAAAAGATGGAAGACAAAGTAATGTCTACTCTTCTTCAATC
Organism: Thermoprotei archaeon; assembly: GCA_003650675.1. GTDB lineage: Archaea > Thermoproteota > Thermoprotei > Thermofilales > B20-G17 > B67-G16. The sequence continues at coordinate 5,273 of QMRH01000025.1, forward strand.
TCCGCCTCCACTTCAGATATGTTTTCCGATGTTTCGGATCCTTCGGTGAAAGGTACAGTTATTGTTTTTATCGGCTCAAGGACGTAGACTTCAACTTCCGCTCTTATGGGCGTAAAGACTCCGTCCTCATCCTTATAATATATTATTACTCGGCCACCTTTGTCGGAAACCCCTTCTTTATTGGTTTCTTCCACAAGTTTTCTGGCTAGTTGAGTCCAGTTTCTTTTAGATGCTTCACGTTTATCCTCTGGTGCTTTACTAAAGAACGTGGCATAGAACCATCGTTTTGCCCTGAAAATTGCTCCCCGTGTGGTGGGCGCAATTTTACTCCTCCAAACCTTAATCTCACCAGACATAAATTTTCACCCACTTCCACTATTTGTACGTTAGTAATTAATTTGTATAAGGATATATATTTATCCTCTAAATTTCTCTCCATCTTAAAGGTAGGGATCTACAGGGACAAATGACACTAGAATAGGATTCGGGTTCCGTATCAAAAGACAAAAACAATACAAGTTTCTAAAAATAGAGGAGGATTATTATGGAGAGGGGTATCAAAGGCGAATTGGATGAAATAAATATTCTAGTTAATACATTGAAACGATATTTACAGAAACATGGGAAAAGAATATTGACGCTAACATCTCTTACCAATCAAAGGAATGTACGGGTCGAAGTGAACGCCTTATTCCGGTATTTTCTTCCCACACCTGAATACGATAAACTCGAGAAGCTTTTAGAAAAAATTCCTCTAACTAGACTTGAAGAAAAGGGTATTAAGCTTATAGCGGATGGAAAACAACGATATTTTGTTTTAAGCACAGTTTTTATTAGAAGATTGATGGAAGAAGATCCTTCACCATGAAAGCACCTTAAATAAAAGTGTAGGAAGCGGCCGTCCATTCATCCAATACCCCGTCCGGGGCTGTCGTGGACGTGACCCTGCCGGCGATATTTTTACAGCATTCAAAAATAAAACTTTTATGGAGGGAGAAGAAGGGCGAGTTCAATTAACAGGGGGGCGAGCAAAGTTGTTAAAAAGCCATGTACCAGAGCTATTGTTGCAATCTTGCTACCGCCGGAATATATTATCACGGGTAGGGTTGTATCCATAGATGTTGCACCAGCAACAGTTATACTTGCTTTGGCGCTGAACTTCTTCGCCAAGTAGGGATAAAAAAGAAAGGTTAAGATTTCTCTAAGAAAATTAGCTAGAAAACCAAGGACCCCTGTCTCTACGTCTACAGCCTCCATAAGAAGAGGCCCCGCCATCGAATACCAGCCCATACCCAATGCAATGGCTAAACCTAGTCTAGGTTCAAGGCCAAGTATAAGGGCTGCGAAGAAACCCCCCATCGCACTACCTATAATGGTGGCCACTGTTAACCGTAGCCCTGCTCTCAAGATAGTCAAAAAGCCGCTCTTTTTCAGCATTTTTGCCGCTTCAAAGCCTACTATGAAGACCATTAGAAGAAGAGATCCCTCAATAACGTTTTCCACTATATTTAGTGGAAGGGTGCCGAACAGACCATATATTACTCCCAAAATAAATGCAATGAGTATATACCAAGGGGTCAACGATATTCACCCTCAAAGAGAAGAGCGAATATGAAACTTAAAATAATAGAAAAAATGGCTACTATAAAAGCTTGGTACGTGTAGCCTGCTAAAAACAGTAGTCCGTTAGATGATACTCTAAAGCCTATAAGGAAAATTAATATAAGTGCTATGGCTGATACTACTTTCTCTAGGTTTATTTTAGTTTTCTCCCTAAAAAAGTATCCTAAGAGCATTCCAATAATCAACGAGAATATGATTTTCCACAATTCTTCCACCACCGGGTTAACAATACATAGTTATATAGGCATATAAACTGGGTCATTATCCGTAGATACCCTGTGTGTTTTCTTTAGGACTTCTTTAATATCCTTACCGAAGATAAAAAGCGCGTAGTGTAAGTCTTCATCATAATACTTTAGTTCGCCGTTAAGCCTTGCTTCAATCCTTTTCTTCAAAACATTCCTATCGATCTGTAGGGGATCGTACTTTTTGGATCCTATTACAAACCCCCAATCAGAAAGAAAAGCTGGAACGAAAACTCCATACGCCCTTGCTATCGGAAAAACCGTTTTAATCGTTTTGTATAGCGTAGCGAAAACATCGGTTGTATAGCGGACTGAGGTAGCTTGAGTAACCATCATCCCGTCATCCTTTAAGGTCTTGAAAACAAGGGTGTAAAACTCCTTTGTATAAAGTCTAGCTGAAGGGCTGTCCCTTGTGGGGTCTGTTAAATCCAATATAATTACATCATATTGGGAATCTTCCTCCTCTTCGAGGAATCTTCTGCCATCTGTGAACTTCAATTTGACCTTAGGGTCTTGGAAGGATCCTCTATGCCATTCATAGAGGTATTGTTGACACAGTTCTATGAGCTTCTTATCTATGTCAACCATAGTTATGTGTGTGACGGTTTTATGTTTCAGAACTTCTCTTAACGTGGCTCCCTCGCCTCCTCCAAGTATGAGTATCTTACGCGGGTCGGGATGGGTGAACATTATTGGGTGAACGAGTGCTTCATGGTAGATGTATTCATCTTTTTCCGTCGACTGGGTTTTTCCATCTAATAGAAGATGTTTTCCGAATCTCGTTTCAATTATATCAACTTTCTGGAACTCGGTCTCACCTTGAAATATTATTTTCTTAATGTGCCATAAATGAGCATCTTCTGGAGTTAACCATTCTATGATCCAACGCCATTTACCCTCCAAATACGTCAACCTCCCTTCCAGTGGAATCCTTTTACACGTATTTAATTTAAAAATTTATGGTCTAGGATCGGTTTCTCGCTATATAATGTTTTGAAGGAAGGCTGCTGAAAACACGAATAAGGGAAGTGATATAATAAGGTGGTAAAGTACAACATCCCTAAGCAGTTTACCTCTTATACTACATGCCCTAAGAAAGAGACCCTTATTTAATAGTGCTATAGCTGTAGCTATTAGACTCGAGGCTAACATTACTCTAGGAGAAATTATTCCTCCAACCATTAGACTGAAAGAAGAAAATATTACAGCTTCAGAGCTTACAAGTCCCCCTAAAATAGCTGAGAGCAGGGAACCCCAGGAACCTGTAATTGAGGTAAAAAGTGCTGTAAACACCAGTATCAAGAGAAATACACCTATAGCCTTAAATGCAGTTGAGTAGCTTATGGGTTTCTGGGCAACTGGTCTAAAGTCGATTTCACTGGCTTCATCTCCAACCTCAAGAACTGTTACGAGAAATGATCCTATAATTATTGGAGGAAGTACTGCTATGAATATATAATAGAAAGGAAAGCCCTTGTCTAAGAGTTCTGGTGTAGCGTATCCTAAACCAAGCAAAATAAACGTGTTGCGGGTAATCATGGCAAGCGAAGTCAATAGTGAACCCCTGAGGAGGAGATTACGTGCCTTGGTTGCACCAACCATTCTTCCGATACTAACAATAGTTGCCTCACTATGGACAAGCCCTCCAAAAAACGCAAAGTAGTCTATAGCAGAATATCCGAGAACCTTAACTAGAATGTAGCCGATGTACGATAACACCAATATTATGACGAAGAATGTGTAAAGCACCTTTAAGTTTATGATCCAGATTGTTGTTTCTGTGGTTAAAAAGAAGGGGCCGACAAGGAAGACTATAATGCCTATTTCTAGTGCAGAGAGGAGTTCTTTATAGGTGAATCCCTTTATTATCTTTTCAATACTAAGTTTTATAGCCAACATGAACGTGGCAAAAATACTTATGGCTACACTTTCTAGAAGAAGCCCGAAACCGACCATTGAACCTATAATGTATGCTAACACTAAGGCAACTAATGTTGTTATCCCGGGTTCTTTTAGTACAAGGATCTTGTAGTAGCCGTAAAGAGATATTATAACTATTGTTAGAAAAGCTATCAGCAATGGAAAGATATGGGGGATTATCTCACTTTGAGAAGCATTAAAGTAGCTTGGAAAAATTGTTGTAAAATACCCTAAGAGAGATATGAAACCGAAGCTGCGTACACCAGGTGTTTCTAAGCTCCGTTCATCCGTCCTAGGACTTATCCTAGCCTTCTCTCTTTCAAGCCCCATAAGAGCTCCTACAAGAAAACTTATTACCATTCCTGTCAGAAGATTCCAGTCTACATTAAAGCCAATATTTATTGGAATCGATAGCATTTTTATCAGCTCTCCTCAACGTATTTAAGTAGTTTCAGTTCAGTAATCTTCTCTAGGACATGTTCTATAAACTTATCAACATACTCTTCTGAAATCCCCTTCTTCTTGACTTTACTCTTCACTATTTTTTCCACTATGAAATAACGCTTATATTTCTCGTTTAAAATTTTCCAGGGAATTCCCCTAAGAGCCTCCGCTAAACGCTCATCGAACGGTAAAACCCCTTTTACCATTAGGAAAGCAATACTCGGGTAACCTAAATAACCTCTATATATTGAGCCATTATCGTTAGAAAATATTCTACGCTCTCCATCCCACTTTACATCATATACACGTTCGCCTGTCGAACTAGTAACTTGAGCAACCTTATCTGAGATAAACTTTATTCTTCCATCGGCGATACAGCCTAGTGCTTCAAGAACCTTTATCCGCGGAGGTTTTTTCCAATATTCTTTTGGCATCATATGAAACAGGAAATAATTGTACATGAACCGATATAAATTCAACTATTAATTTGCGACAAATATTTAAAGAAGTAAATAATATTGTAGACTTCAGGGGGCGGATGATGAGAACTTGCCCCCTATTGACTAATGAAATGATTACCGCGAAATGACACCCCCTAACCCTTAAAAACTTTTAGCGTGTAGTTGGTTCGTATGAGCTGTTTTTCCCGCATGTCTTGAATGATCTTTGCTAGTTTTTCCTGTTTCATCCAATCGCCGAAAAGCATTCCCTTACCAATTAACTTGAAAATCTCCTTTTTTAGTGACGGCTCCAACTCCCGTGTAGAAAAATCGCTTAAGGGTGTTCCAGGTAGCGGCAGGAAAACATGTGCATGTATTTTAGCCCCAAGGTCAATCAACTTCCTTATCGTATTCAAGGTTTCTAAAACATCCTCTTTTTCCTCAAAGGGTAGGCCGAAAATGAAATCAACATCCACTTTAAAGCCATAGTTCATAGCTATTTTAACTGCATGCAATACGTCTTCGACGGTATGTCCTCTATTCAATTTTCTAAGCACTTCGTCGCTACCACTCTGTGCCCCTATTACAAGCCGCCTATTATCCACATTCTTTCTCAAAATTTCTAATGCATCTTCACAGACAAACTCTGGACGAACTTCACTAGGGAAACTACCGAAAAATATTCTTCCAGAATATTTGTCCGCTAGCTGACGGAGCTTCGACAATAGTTCGTATAGGGAATATATGTTTGGGGATTTCTCGTAGGGAGAGGAACCATATCCAAGTGCATTGGGAGATATGAACCGAAGATCCTTGACTCCAAATGAAAAAGCTGTCTCAGCGTATAATAATATATTTTCAACTGTACGGTACCTGGGAACACCGCCGTGGAGGAAGGAGACTTGACAAAAAGTACATGCATAAGGACAGCCCCTAGCAATTTCTATTGGGCTCAATAACCCCCTCCAGAAAGGAAATGGAGAGTATTGATTTATGTCTATGAAGCGTCTACGACCTGTTGTTACGCAAACACCATTATCCAGAAAAGCAAGTCCCTTAACATCCAGCACGTCACCTTTCTCTACAAGAACCCTCAATAATTCAACCAAGGTTTTTTCGCCTTCGCCTAAAACCACGTAATCGAACCCCAACTCCAGCGTTCCCCATGGATCTCCAGAAGGGTGGGGGCCACCAGCAACAAGTAGAACTTTCTCGTTTTTAACCTGTTTTAAGATGTTTTTAAGATGAATGTAATTCAATGCAAGATATGTTGTCATGAAACTGAAGCAGACGATCAAACGCTCATACTTATTTAAAAGCATCCTTACGGAGGAAAGCAGGTCCTTAAGACCCCCCTCGATCAAGTATATCGATACATAACCTAGGTGCTGATCTATAGACGAGATTAAGGCGTTGATGCTATTTTTGTTCCAGTTATTATAATAAAATATTACTGCTACATTCTTTCCTCTTCTCAAGGGTGGAAGAAACTTTATCCTCCTTTTAACTTTACCCATTTTAAATCTAGTTAACCAACCATAGAATATTTATTTATCGTAAACACATCCCTCTACTTTAATAAAGGTAAATGTCAACTATTTTGTTAATATAATTAAAATAATAGCCTAACGGAGAGCTCTATGAGATCCCTGAAAATCATCGTTACCATGTGGATCGTCTATGCTTCATTCTACTTATGTAGGGTTAATTATTCGGTTGCTCTTCCCTACATAAACAGTGAAACCGGGATCACGTTCACCAGCCTAGGGGTCATCGCCTCAGGGTTTTTTATATTATATTCTATAGGCCAAGTATTGAACGGCTACCTTGGCGTCAAGTATAATCCATGGATAATAATATTCATAGGTATCGTTGGATCCAGCATTTCTACGATCCTCTTTGGGCTAAGCAACCACTTTACCTTCTTTTTGATTCTTTGGCTTATAAATGGATACTTCCAGTCCACAGGCTGGCCTTCACTCGTAAAAATCATCTCATTTACGTTAAGTAGCAGGGAGATGGGCAAGGGATATGGAATTGTTAACACTAGCTGGGCTCTAGGCCATGTAATCTCATGGTTGTTTACAGGCATCCTGGCTACATACTACGGATGGAGGTTTGGTTTTATCATTAACGGTTTTATTTTTCTACTGATTGGCATGATCCCGGCTGTATATTTATTTAGATTTACTGGCGATTTAGTGATAGTAGGTACCACTGGCAAGGGCTTCCCAAAACATAAGGAACTAGATGGACTTTTTTCACTTAAATGGAGCGTAGCTACAATATCCATTCTATCTCTAGTATACTCCATCGAATATGCTGTTAGATATGCGTTGATAATCTACTTACCTTCATACCTATATAATGTTGAACAGGCTTCCATGTCATCGATATTCACAATGATAATATTTCCTTTTTCAGGAAGCTTAGGCATGTTGTTTTTCGGCTGGCTATTCGACAAATTAAGCATCTATGGAAAAACACTGTTAATGGTGCTACTAATCCCTATCATAGCGTTTTCTCTAAACTCATTTCCCGTATACTATGAACATGTGAAAATTGCTGGAACCCTCCTACTAGCAATACTAAGCTTCATATTGTACGGTCTCGAGTCACAGATAGTGTCGACTATTCCCGTCACAATAATCGGTCGAAAGTACTCTTCATTAGCTACCGGTATAATTAATTCAGCAGGATCGCTTGGAGCCTTCGTATCAAGCATTGTTTCCGGGATAATAATTGACTCACAGGGATTCCACTCGATGTTTGGCTTTTGGAGTTACATGCAGTTAATACAATTAACATTAATACTCGTTTTTCTAGCAACCGTAAGAAAAGGATACAGTGAACGCCCGAAAATTGAAGGTTAAATCCCCCTGTAAAACTTCCTTTAAAACCAGCAGGATGCACAGATTTTTATTAGCTCTTAGGAATATATTACATTCATGTACGCAACGTTAGGTGAACTGATTCAAAGTATAGCTGGACTGAGACCCGAAGACTTTGCTAAGAAAATAGATCACACTATACTGAAACCCGATGCCACGTACAGTGATGTAAAAAGGGTTTGTGATGAAGCCATAAAATATGGTTTTGCAGCATGTGTTGTACCACCCTGCTGGCTTAAAATAGCAAGCAGGATTCTGGAAGGAAGCGGCGTAAAAGCCTGCACTGTAGTAGCCTTCCCTCTAGGTTTTGAGGATACAGACGTTAAGATTCAGATGGTAAAAAAGGCCCTAGAAAACGGGGCAGAAGAAATAGATGTCGTTATGAATGTTTCTGAGTTCAAGACAAAAAGATACGACAGCGTGTTTTCAGAGATTTCTAAACTAAGTGAAATAGTTCATAGAAATGGAGCCTTAATAAAAGTTATAATCGAGACCGCCCTTCTCGGGGAGGAGGAAATTATAAAGGCGGCACAGCTGGTTGCAGACGCTGGAGCCGATTTCGTTAAAACTAATACAGGGATTTTAGGCAAAGTGCGTCCCCACGATGTATTTATTATAAGGAAGGCTGTCGGAGATAAAGTTAAGATAAAGGCGGCAGGTGGCATAAGGAACTTCGTCGATGCAGCTATACTTATAGCTCTAGGCGCCGACAGGTTGGGAAGTAGCTCGGGCGATAAAATTTTCGAGGAATACATGTATTTCCGCCGGAAAAATAAGTAAAAGCAATAGTTTACCTTAGTTCGTCGTAAGACGAAAATATGATCGACGGAAAACGGAAAAATTTTTATTTTAAGGGTTTAGAGTGTGGGTTTGAGGTTTTCAAATGAAACCATCGAAACATGTCTTCATATCTGGATATGGAGGTTATGTTCCATTATACAGGGTTAGCGACGAAGATATTGCAAGAATATGGGGGGTTAATCCGGCTAATACACCTATCAAAGAAAAAGCAGTAGTAGCTCCGGACGAAGATGTAGCAACAATGTCAGTAGAGGCCGTAAAGTTTGCTCTTAGAAGAGCGGAAATAGACCCCAGAAAAATAGGGGCAATCTTCACCGGAACAGAAAGTAAACCCTATGCCGTAAAACCAACATCTACTATTATTGCAGAGGCCATAGGGACAACACCTCATATACTGGCAGTAGACATGGAGTTTGCTTGTCGGGCGGGAACAACAGCACTTCAATGTATTATGGGTCTGGTAGCCTCGGGAATGATAGAATATGGGGTAGCGGTTGGAGCAGATACTTCTCAGGGGAGGCCAGGCGACCAGCTTGAATACACTACTGGTTGCGGGGCTGCAGCATTTATAGTTGGCTCGGATCCATACAACTCTCTAGCGGAGATAGAGGCTTCAGCATCCTACGTCACCGATACCCCTGACTTCTGGAGGAGAGAAGATGAACACTACCCCCGTCACGCACATAGGTTTACTGGCGCTCCAGCCTATTTCCGTCATATCGTTAACGCTAGTAAACTACTTTTCGAGGAAACGGGCCTAAAACCACAAGATTTCAAGTACGCGGTTTTCCATCAACCTAACGTTAAGTTTCCGGTACGAGTAGCTAAAAGACTTGGTTTCACAACAGAACAAATAAAGCCAGGCCTTCTTTCACCAATTATAGGTAACGCCTATGCAGGCTCGTCTCCCCTAGGTTTAGTGGCGGTACTGGATGTCGCCAAGCCGGGAGATAGGATTTTTCTGGCGTCTTTTGGAAGCGGTGCCGGCTCAGATGCATTCAGTATCAAGGTTACAGATGGGATAGAAAGAAAACGCAACCTAGCCCCCCTACTTTCGAAGTTAATAGAAAAAAGAAAAGTAATTGATTACGGTTTATATGTTAAGTTCAGAAAGAAGCTTAGATTAAGGTGATTAATATGGAGAAGGTCTATGTGATCGGTGTAGGGATGACGAAGGTCGGCGAGCACTGGGAAAAATCTCTAAGAGAATTATTCGTTGAAGCTGGATTAAAGGCCATGAAGGATGCTGGTGTAGAACGTGATGATATTGAGGCAGTTATCGTCGGCAACATGTCATCCGGATTCATGCAGGGCCAGGAACACTTAGGTCCTTTAATGAGTACTTATCTTGGTTTAAGAGGTGTGGCTGCAGCAAAAGTGGAATCCGCCTGTGGAAGCGGTGGAATAGCCTTCCACTATGCATTCCTTTCGATTGCCTCGGGACTATATGATTGCATACTTGTAGGTGGAGTAGAAAAGATGACAGATGTTGCTACACCGGATGTCCTTTCCGCCCTCATAATGGCAGATGACCAAGAATATGTTGCTTCAACTGGAATAACCTTCGCTGGACTCAACGCACTCGTCTATAGGGAATACATGAAAAAGTACGGTGTAAAGCAGGAGGACATAGCGCTTTTCTCAGTCCACGACCATAAATATGCGAAAAATAACCCCTATGCTCAATTTCCATTTGAAGTAACCTTGGAACAAGTTATGTCATCCCCCCTAGTAGCTGACCCCATAAGGTTATTGGAGAGCTCTCCTATAAGCGATGGCGCTGCAGCCCTCATATTATGCAACGAAAAAAAAGCTAGGCTTCTAGGTAAAGAAATCTTAATAGAGGTTGCGGGAAGCGCTGTGGCGACCGACATCCTATCACCCTACGAAAGAGAAGATCTTACAACACTTTTTGCCACTAGGAAGGCCGCCGAGAAGGCTTTTAAAATGGCTAAAGTAGCCCCCTCCGATATCAACGTAATGGAGGTGCATGATGCCTACAGCATTCTAGGACCAATGCATTTAGAAGATCTTGGTTTTGCAAAGAAAGGTGAGGGGATTTTCCTGGTTAAAGAAGGAGAAATAGAGAAGGACGGTAAGATACCTACCAATATGTCAGGGGGGTTAAAGGCGAGAGGGCACCCCGTTGGAGCCACAGGAATTTATCAAATAGCTGAAATAGTACTTCAATTAAGAGGAGAAGCAGGGGAAAACCAGGTTTCAAATGCAGAAATAGGTTTAGCCCAGAGTGTTGGAGGAGTAGGATCAAGTGTTGCGGTTAATATATTGAGGAGGGTGAGATAAAATGGTGCAGTCGGTACCCCGTGTATGGAGAGAACAAAAATATAAGTATAGGTTAATAGGAACAAAGTGCGAGAAATGCGGATCAATCTTCTATCCGCCAAAGAAGATATGCCTTAAATGCGGTTCAGAGAAAATGGAGGAAGTAAAGTTACCGGAGGAAGGGATACTAGAAAACTATACAATTATACATTATCCTACAAGAGACTTCACGTACAATCCACCAATAGTAGTTGGGTTAATTCGTTTAACCAATGGTGTTAGAATATTGGCGCAAGTAGTCGACATAGATCCCAGCGAGGTGAAGGAAGGTCTTCAGTTACGTGCCGTATTCAGACGGCTTAGAGAACAGGGAGAAGACGGAGTAATAGAATATGGTCTCAAGTTTAGACCAAAGGAAGAATAAACAAAATAAAAATATTTTATCAGATATTGGAGAGTTCAATGGAGTATACTAGAAGAGAAAAAATAATAAATTTGTTAATGCAGGTAAGAGAACCCCTCACAGTTAAGGCCATAGGTAATCTACTTGGAATACCCCCAAGAGAACATTACATGCTATATGAGGATCTTCATCATATAGCTAAAACTATTAGAAAAAGGTTTAAAGGCAAAAACTTATTTATGATCCCTCCCCAATGTTCGGAATGTGGCTTCGTTTTCAAAGATATGAAAAGGCTTAGAAAGCCTTCTAGATGCCCTCGTTGTAAAAGTGAACGTATACTTCCACCAAGATTTATCATTAAGTAGCTGAAATACCTCTTTAGGGAGGAGTAGAATGTATAAACTATTGTTGACGACCCTTCGTGGACTTGAAAAAATAGCAGCAGAACACATACGCGAAATAATTCCCTCTGCAATAATAGATGTTAAACCCTATGGGTTTAGTGGAATACTTTTGGTTTCAAATGTAGAAGAGATCGAGGAGGCCGTAAAGCTGATAAGAGAAAAAATCCCGGAGGTTGAAAAAATATTTCCGATTCTTGCACAGACAGAAGCAAATATAGAAAAAATAGTTGAAGCGACGCTCAGAGTAGTGGTAGATAAGATTTCTGCCAACGATACCTTTGCTGTAAGGACGAGGAGGAGGGGATCCCATAATTTCACCAGTATAGATGTAAACATACAGGTAGGTGCTGCCGTCCGCGAAGCCACAGGTGCGGAAGTGGATCTAAACTATCCTTCAAAAATAGTTTGGATTGATATACTTGAAGACTTGGCTTTAATTTCGGTGACCGATGGTAAAATAGAAACAAAGAAGATTACACCAGATAAACCTTGGATACGGGATTTTTTAAGGAAAATTTCTCTCGTCCAAGTGCCTTACGACGGCCCCTCAGAAGCATGTTATAGAGTAGGTGTTCGTATAGGGCGTGCTGTTCAAACGTTTGAAATAGGGGAAATAGTTGTGGCCCCCTTCAAAACATGTTCAGGAGAATCATTATACTACTTTCTAAAAGGTTTGCTTGAGGGCATTGAATCAAGATATAAGATACAGTTAAAGACCTATCCTTGGAAGCCCAGGAAAGTAAAGGTGAATATACAGGATCTATACCAACTCGTCCGAGATAGACGTGGGGAACCAATAATCGCTACCTCAACCCGTGGCGAAGTAATAGTTACCGCACTTGAACGCAAAGCAGAATACATCTTGAAGGGGAAAAGAATAAGCATACTTGTTGGAGCACGTGAAGGACTACCTACAGGAGTTTTCCGATTCTCCACAATTACCGTTGATTTATCGCCCGGAGTAACCCTTCCAACCGATTTCGCTGGGTTTGCTGCGATAATCTCGATGATAACGGTTTTTGAAAAACTAGGTTTGTTTCCTCAGGTTGGAGCGAAAAGTAGAAAATAACTTGAAATAGATTTTCCAGTAAAAGCCGTGATTTTTCTATTGGCCTGAATAAAAATATATTCATCTAAGTCAAAACTATCTCGCAGGCTATTTAAACATGTTTCCCATAGGCGACGACGGTAAATTAAAACGTAAGCCTATTGTAAATTGGTTTTTAATAGGAGCAAATACCCTCATCTTCATTTACTCTATAACTTTAGGGGATTACCAGAGTATAATAAACTCATATGGACTTACTCCAGCAGACTTCATTTCAGGCAAGAAACTTTACACGTTTTTCACCTCAATGTTCCTCCATGCCGGACCGATCCACCTCGCCGGTAACATGCTTTATCTCTACATTTTCGGCGATAATGTGGAGGATCAGCTGGGCCACACTAAATATCTTTTGCTATATTTTATTTCGGCCTTTGGGGCTGATATACTACATATATTTACGTTAACAAGTCCCCAAAGCTTTCTTGTACCTGCTGTAGGAGCATCGGGAGCTATCTCTGGGATATTAGGTGCATTTCTTATTCTTTGTCCCCGGGTTCGAATAAAAGTGGCTGTGATTCTCTGGTTTTTTATTGTAATACCTGTCCGAGCACACTTTTTCATAGCAGCATGGTTTGTATATCAACTCTTAATGAGCATGCTAGGGTTATTTTTTGGAGCGGGAGGAATAGCATGGTTTGCACATATAGGAGGGTTCATGGCAGGATATCTTTTGGCCATACTTTTTATTCGTACTAAAAGAAAGAAGGAGAAGAAGTTCCTAGTGCTGTATCGTTAAACCCATGAAGGATAAAATGAAGGCCCGTATCTTTTACCCGCTTCAGTGAGCGTTATCCTGTTTAAGTCGACCTCCGGTCTATCAACTCTTATAACGTTCACCCTAGCCTTTTCTTTAAGGAGTTTTATATTTTGATCGTATTTCCATCCATAAAGATGAAATATGAGAACCTTAAAGCCCTCCTTTCTAATTCTGATAAGCCATTGAAGGGTTTCTCCGAAATTCTGCCATCCACCGTCAGTGATGATCATTAAGAAAGGTTCGCTGGGGGATTCTCTCATGATTTCCTCTATTTTTGGGTAGGGGAAAACAGTATATTTGCCCATCGGCAGGGAAAGAACTATCTCTTTGGCAGTATCGTCGGTGTTCCAATCGGCGTAAATAAAGTTTGTAGAAAAGTTTACCACTGATACTTTACTCCCAGCATGTTTAGCGCTCAAGTAAAGTATGAAGGCAGATGTAGCTGCATTATCAAACGAGGAAAGCATGCTCTTACTGGAATCTAAGACTATTACAAGTGATGGAGCAGGTGACGGTATAAGTATTGAACCAACCTCAAGCCTTTTAGGCGCCCACTTTGCGGTAGTTACCTCTGGTATGAATGGCCCTTCAGAAATAGTTAATTCGATATCCAGCTCCTCTACATCATCCTCTACCCTCCATTCCTCTGGGTAAGTCTCTTCCTTAAAGCTTACCCGTTTAATCCTACTTTGTAGAGCGTATTCCAAAAGGATTTTCTGGGCTCTTGCCTTATACCAGTACCTTCTCCATAACGCTTCCTCAAACGCCTTTCGCTTCAGCTTCGAAAGAGGAGACGAAAGAGAGGTGGGTAAAGAAGGCTCCTCGCCTCTATACACCTCTCTTTTTTCAACAGCTTTCTTCTTGTAGCCTCGTCCACGCTTTTTCTCTCCCTTAACTTTAGCAAGCACCTCCCTTTCAAATACCTCTTTAATTCTCTTTTCTTCATCTCTGAGCCGTGGTTTAAGCCAGTTATTATAAAAGGCTTTAGCTTCATCCCTATCTCTAATTTCCCCATAGACTTGACTAACCTCCCGTTCGCCTATCTTACGCAGGTCTTCAGACAAGGGAATGAAGCCAGGGAATCTTTCCTTAAACCTCTCTTTTAGTTTTCCTGGTTTGCTCTTCATGTTACCTCTGAGAGCTATGAGACGGCCTATAATAGATGCTATTAACTTTTGTTTATGAAGCCACGGTTTCGAAGATCGTGCAACCAAAAAGATGTCTCTAGCATAGCCTTCCACAAGGTGATCTACTTCGTAATCGGGTATATGGTCTTCATAAAATATTTTATAAGTCGAGTAAAGCAGCTGTTCTAAACCCTTAGGTGCTCTACGGAAAATATATTCAAGGTGTCCGGGAACCTCTAGGAACCGGTATGGAAGATATATTAAATCTACCATTAATTCAGCGAAAAAACGTAGACTTATGTGAGCTAACTCCCGGTTTCTAAGGATTTGAAAGGCGGCTCTTTCAAGCTCATAGGCCGTTCTAAGGTCGTAAGGACAATAATGTATGTGAGAAAGATAATGCCTAAAAAGCCATATTAACACGTTTTCCCACTCGCCTTCCTGCAGAAACTTTTCACCTAGTGTAATATTGAGTAACCCCCCCTTTATGCTGAAAGATACTTTATCCGTCTTTTCCCTTACTTTAACCTCACCTATGAATATAGAAGGGTTAAAGAGCTCGTTCTTAACCCTTTCAAATAGTTGGTGAACCTCACTCACATGTTTTTCCATCAACACTTGTACTACGCCTACCCATATAGTTTTATGAAACTATATAATTTCTTATAATCTCCTCTTCATTTACTTTACCTTCCTTAACCCATTTCTCCTCGAGTCGAATGAGTTCTTCGGCAAAAACCAAGTCCTCAAGCGCTATTTCTTTAGCCCTATTATAGAGATCCCTTCTAAATTCCTTGTATAATCTATTTAGTATGAGCCATTGTCTTCTGGTATCACGTTCGCCCATTTTCCGTCGTTCCCTTCTAATGATATCTTTTAGATCCTTTAGGGTATTTGTACCGGAGACAAGCACTATGCGGTGTGGAAGCACCCAAAAACTCATCTCCAATACATCGTTGAAATCCACTGATCCCTCAAGCCATTCCTTAGCTTTAACGAGATTTGTAAGTATTATCGTTGCCCTCTCACTTGGCCCTTCTTTAATCTTGCTACAAACCTCTCTTATAAAATGACAGCCCTCGCATAATGAAGGGGGCTTTATCTCGGAATAATCTTTGCCCCTTACACATGCCTGTAAATCCCTAACAAGGAGGTTTATGAATCCCTTAAGCTCTACTTCTACTTCAACCTCTTTAACTTCTTCCCGTATTTCGCTTAACTCCTCTGGAGTAAGGATCTGCGGCATACTGTCTACTATTTCACCTTCATATTTGTCCATGAGATCCTCTAAAATGAATTTCTCGCTAAATGAAAGCGAGGATAAAAACACACATATATCAAATCGGTCGTAGAAAGGTGGAGGATGTATAAAAGTTGTTTGATCGTGGGGATTTTCGTTGGCTATAAGGGTATAGTCGCCCACCTTTAAGCGTTGACCGTAAGCCCATACCTCCCCAAACTGTAACATATGGTATATGCTGGCTGCAGTGTAGGGGTTTAATCGATTAGTTTCATCGAGACCCTTACCAGGGGATTTAACAAACTGGGACCATATAACTTTCTCAATACCCTCCTTCTCCAGTGAAGGGATGTGAAGCCTCCCCACAACCTCTCCACGACGAACCTCCGAAGCCCCCGAGATTACAGTGAAGTCATCTCCATATATTCCCCTTAGAAATAGTAGCATAAGAGTGGATTTCCCCAGCCCTCGCGGTGCCCTAATAAGCGCAGTAGAACGAGGGTGCAGTAGGTTGAGTACCAGAGCCTTTATAGCCTCCTCGTTTCCAACAAACCGTGCTTTTATCTCCTCTTCGAGCTTCTTAACTTTGTTTTTTAGAGAACTTACCATTCTAGATACCCCTTAATATCATTACCACAGCTATTAAAAGTATTAGCAAGCCGATCGAAGCCGCCTTTAAAATATCATTAATTTCACGTAGTCTCTTATTTTCCTCCTCCAATCTTCGTAGCCTTTCTTCAAGCTCTCTAGCCATACTACGGCTCATGACAACGGTTTCCCCGGGTGTTACGCCGAGGTAATACAGCTCAATGAACTCTGTAGGAGATAACCGTTGCTCTGGCGACCCTCTACGTGCATCCGCTCCTCTAATAGAAGCCTCCATTCTAGTTCTCTTCGCCTTTTCTTCAAGGAATTTTACAAAAGAACTCACGTTCGCCCACTTTTATGACAGTGTTCTTCATTGATTTATAAATTTACCGTTAAGATCTGCCATGTACCCTCAACTAACTCCGGATACCTCAAACCTTCGAGAAATTCACTATGTTAGTAGGACCCCGAGATGCTTGGCGAATTGCTGTTAAAAAAATGTTCCATTTTTGGAACACAAAATATTTTTGGAACAATAGTGAATAGAAAGGGGGTTTAGTATGAGTGAAGGCGCCAGAAAAAAGATTTATACATTAATTGCGTTGATGGCGTCCTTAGCCAGTCTCTTTAGTATCCTTAAGCTAACCTTCCCTTATCCGTTTCTACCCTACTTGAAATTCGATTTAGCGGAAATCCCAGCAGCATTTATGCTTTTACTGGTAGGGTTCGAGGAGTCGATTATAGTTAGTGTAATTCATTTACTTTTCCTCATGATGCAGGGAGAGTTCGTGCCGATAGGGCCACTTCTGAAATTCATGGCTGTAGCATCAATGCTAGCTGGCTACCATTTAACCGAAAAACTTCTATCACATAATGTCAAGGGAGGATTAAAGAATACGAAAATAAGATTAATTACCGCATTATTGACTGCCTCAGCTACCAGGATAATTGTAATGCTTTTGGCTAACATCGTTGTACTGCTTTTTGTATTCCCTCAACTAGTTTTTACTTCTCTTTGGCTGATCCTTCTACATACATCTATTTTCAATCTATTACATACATTCTTTACAATGCTAGTGGCCTATAGTATAGTCTGTCAAGTGAAATCCATAATAGGGATAAAGCCACGTACGGAAAGATAATAAATATAACTGTTTTTGAACATATTTCATCAACCAAGAATAGGATACCGATTACCGAAGTAATTTTAATCTAAAGATGGAGGGAAATGATATGAGCGTAGAAGGTTCTCTAATAAGCTTTTTCTTTAACCCTAGTTCAATAGCTGTAATAGGTGCTTCAAGGAACCCTGAGAAGCCGGGCCATGTTATATTAAAGAATCTTATAGAAAACAGGAGGAGAGGGTTATTGAAATGCCAAATCTATGCCGTAAACCCGAATATAAAGGAGATACTTGGGGTTAAATGCTATGCCTCGATAAAAGACATCCCTGAGCCAGTAGATTCTGTGGTGATAGTAGTTCCTGCCAAGATAGTACCTCGTGTTCTAGAGGAATGCGGCGAGAAGGGCGTTAAGGCCGCCACCATTATAAGTGCAGGCTTCAGCGAAATAGGAAATGTTGCTCTAGAAAACAGGGTCAAAGAAATAGCTTTAAAACATGGTATAAGGATCATCGGCCCAAATTGTCTAGGAATATTCGACGCCTACACGGGAATAGACACGATCTTCTTGCCGCCGACAAAGGTCTTAAGGGATGGAAGAGAATTGGTTTCAGCTCCTAGACCGAAACCGGGCTTCATCTCAATGATCTCCCAGAGCGGCGCTCTAGGGAACGCGGCATTGGATTATATGGCAGGAGAAAACATTGGCATCAATAAGTTCGTCAGCTACGGTAATAAAATCGATGTGGATGAATCCGATCTTCTAGAATATTTTCTAGACGACCCCAATACCCGTGTCGTAATAATGTATCTAGAGAACATCAAGAATGGAAGGCGGTTCATAGAGGTAGCCAGCAAGGTTAGTTTAAGGAAACCCATAGTTGTTTTAAAAGCTGGCCGAACCGGAGCAGGCGCGAAAGCCGCAGCCTCACATACAGCAGCTCTAGCCGGTGTAGATGAGATCTATGAAGCTGCCTTCAGGAAAACCGGAGTCATACGTGCATATAATATGGAGGAAATGTTCGATGTAGCAAAGGCTCTTACATACCAGCCTCCAGCACGTGGACCGAACATAGCTGTACTAACCGATGGGGGTGGCGCCGGGGTTATGGCTGCAGATGAAATAGAATTGCTCGGAATGAGGGTTACTGACCTCTCAGACCAGACCCTAGAAAAGTTTAGTGAACTTAAGAGAAAAGGTGTCTTAGTCCCCTTCGCTGTAACGGATAATCCAGTGGATATAACTGGTTCAGCCACAACAGAAATGTACGATATAAGTCTTCGTATTCTACTCGAAGACCCTAAGGTAGATGGGGTGATTCTCATAGCCCTCCACCATATACCCGGTATTCCTGATCTAGAAGAGTTCATAGAAAAACTTACGAAAACATCTTGGTCATACAATAAACCTGTAACCGTCTGTGTTATAGGAGGCTCAGAGGCAGCAGTATATATCAGAGAGAAATTCGATGAAAGATACTTGCCTGCATATCCCTCTCCAGAGAGAGCTGTAAAGGCTATGTATGCGCTGGTTAAATATGGCCTCTACCTAAAGAAGATGAACGTGTTAGACAGATATCTTAGGGAGTGGGAGCCTCTGTCCAAGGCATAAAGTTTAAATATCAACTTGCTATGACGCGGGTATAGGTAATGGAATATGAGCAACATAACTAAAGAAGATGTTATTAACGTTCTACGTGAAGTATACGACCCTGAAATACCGGTGGTAAATATAGTTGACTTAGGATTAATATACGATGTAAAGATAGAAAACAATGTTGTTTACATTAAAATGACCCTTACTGCACCAGGCTGTCCCTTAGCTGGACTGATAGTCGATTACATCAAGAATATTGTTAAAGAGAAGATTAGGGAAGTGAAGGGCGTTCAGGTGGAAATAGTATGGGATCCTCCATGGACCCCTGAAAGAATGAGCCCTAAAGCAAGGAAACTTCTCGGATTCGAAAAATAGCTACACAGATTTTCAAAGTTTATAGATTTATTTCATCTGACGCTTTAGGAAACGTTCTATTCTTTCAAAAGCCTCTTCAAGTACTTCTTCAGGGGGAAGGAAGACAGCCCTAAAGTGGCCTTTACATCCGTCCCCAAAACCAGAGCCATGTACCACCAAAACTTTTTCCTCCAATAGAAGTTTTTTCACGAACTCTCTGTCATCTTTGATCCCAACGCGTTCAGATATTTTAGGAAAAATATAGAACGCCGCTTTCGGTTTAACTGCCTCGAGACCCTCAATTTCATTAACCCTTTTATAAATGAAATCTCTCCGTTTCAACAGTTTTTTCTTCATCTCCTCCAAATGCTGCAGCGACCCCTTTAATGCAGCCACCCCCGCCCTCTGGATAGGCGTTGTGACACATAACCTACATCTGGCAACTTTTATGAATGCTTCCATTAAGGTTTCTTCAACCCGTTCCGTCGGGTCGTACACGTAAAGATACCCTAGCCTCCAACCCGTCATGAGAAAGGTTTTCGAGAAACCGTTTAGCACTATGACAGGAACATCCTTCGATACTTTAGCAAGGCTCTTAAACTCTCCTTCAAAGACTATCCCATCGTAGATTTCATCCGACACTACTACAAGTGAATGCTCCGCCGCTATATCTAGGATTTTCTTTAGAGTCTTTTCTTCGTAGAGGGCCCCAGTAGGGTTGTTTGGGTTTATTACAACAATAAACTTTGTCTTCTCATCAATCTTCTTTTCAATATCCTCGATATCAGGCTGCCATCCATTTTCCTCTAGACACCGGTAACTTACCGGTTTACCGCCGAACATTAGAATATAGGTTTGGTATAGGGGATAGGTTGGTGTAGGTATTAGAGCTTTTTCGCCCCGGTTTAGCAGAACCGAACAGACAAAATTTATTGCCTCAGAAACCCCATGGGTAACTATAACATTCCGCGCTTTAACGTCGACCCCATGCCACTTCCGCTCCTTCAAGGCTATAGCCTCCCTAAGCTCCGGATCCCCCTCAGAAAAAGTATAGTAATTATATCCCTCGGTTGCCGCTTCACACAGCGCCTTCTTAATGTGACTGGGTGTATCAAAATCGTATTTCAAGGGATCTCCTATATTGAGGTAAAGGACACGCTCCCCCTTCTCCTCAAGGCTCCTAGCTAAGGGTACAAACTCCCTTATAGCGTAGCTTAATTTATGGATTCTATCAGCCAGAAAGACCACTCTTCTTCACACCGCTTAAATCATAGCGAAAAACGTTTTTATTATTTGACCTTGATGAACTATGTAAACGTTAAGAAAGAATAATACAATGATATGGTTCCTGCTGGAATAATGTTTTCTCTTTATTTAATTTGAAATGGTTTAGGGTTTAGACTTTTGTTGTTTTGTAGTATAGTGCTGGTGTGTTTAGGTTGGGGAAGTAGTGTGTTGCTCTTTGGATGGTGTGTGTTGTTCCGGTGTCTCCAAATATGAATATGCTGTAGCTGAATGCGTATACGTTTTGGTATATTATTTTTATTGCTAGGAATAGGCTTGCGAAGTTTGCTGCTGCCTGTGCCCATGCTGGTAGTTTGGCTAGGCTTATTAACTTGTTTATGAACCATTTTATGTCTACGGCTATCCTCCCCGAGCCTAGTTCACCCTCAGTTTCAACGTAGATAGGCTTAAGGGGATCCGTGGATGTGTATGTTCCTAGGTTTGTCCATTGGTTTACTGGGACCTGGTATCCTGGCTTGTTTGTTAGTGTGTTTGGGTCGAAGTCTACGGCATATATCACCACCTCCTCGTCCTCCAGCTGGAAGTTGCTGTAGAAGCACCATTTCTCGTACCTCAAGTACATGACCATTGATATGTATCCTGTTTCACCCCTGCCGGGGGTGTCTGCAGCCGACCCACCCCCACTCCTAGAGTACCATGTGTATCCCGCTATCTCCCAGACCTCTGTACTGAAGAATGTTACGGCTATGCTGAAGCCAGCCTTTTTATCCACGTGGTAGGAGTAGCTCATGTCCGCAGAGCTATTTTCATTTGTCACCGCTTTCATTAGTAGTACTCTTCCAGAGTATTCGAAGGTGTCTACCATTACTGCACAGTAGTCGCATCCATATGTTTCCGGGCATGTCATGGACTGGCATGACGCACCCTCCTGTATTCTTAGAAATCTTTTCCTCTTGTTTTTTGGTTCTAGTGTGAACGTGTTTACGCTTAGTGGTGTAAGTTTAATCCACTCGATGTTTACTGCCTTTGTTTCCGCGTAACCGTCTTCGGTGAAAACTGTTATTAGGAACGTTGGTATAGTCCCCCTCCTATCCCCAGCCCAAGCAGAAGCAAGCTCCCCCACATTTATCTTGAACCTGTATACACCGTTTTTGGCGTATCCTCCCCCAATAAACTTGAAGCCTTGGGGGTATAGGGCCCTGAGGTAGACGGCCCCAGGCTTCAAAACACCCTCCCTGTAAACCTTGACCACGATGTAGGCTTCCTTGGGCAAGGCGAAGACGAGGATCATGTAGCCAGCAACCAGAAGCATCAAGATAAATGCTAGGAAGATAACAACCCTAACCCTCAAAACAACCCCCAAAAAATATATAAACAAAAAATATATATAAACGTTACGGTAAACAGTAGAAACATGAAAACAAATGAAAAGGGAGGACTAGTGGGAAAGCTTGCAAAGTTTCTTAGAATAATATATGCTTTTATGGCAGTAGCAACACTTGTATATGCTGTGTATCTTGTTTCACAGTATTTCTACTGGATAAAGATTATTCTAGGCTATGTAGCAATTGAAGAAACCTTACCATATATGGGTGGTCTCTTTACATGGTTTATTTTTACGTTCACCTCATTTGCATATGCGTATAAAGAAGTAAAAACATTTTTCCGCGAGGAAAAACACAATATTCTTACTAAATTTATAAAGAAAACTATTTTAAACATAGTAGTGGCAATACCCTACATAATATATATGGGTCTAGATATCTCGGAAATATTCAGCATGGAAACACTTTATCTGGTTTTAGTATACCTGGTAACCTCTCTACATTACATTTTCATCCTGTTGTTCACAACCTATCTTTTTAAGACGTAAGTGATTCGTCACTTTATTTTCTGGAAAATATATACTGGTTTTAGAGAATCAGTGAAATAGATATAGCTTAATTCTTAAATAATGAACATGGATTAATTTATTTAAGGAGGGTGTTGAATCTTGGGAAAAATTTCTACGTTAATACTATTTATTTTTATAACAATATACATGATATTAACTCCTGTATTTGTCTTAGGTGATCCGATTAGGGTTGTAACTCCCTTCGGTACTCCAATGAGCTATGCTGAGGTTCATGTTAGGAAACTGGATGGTACGCTCATTAAAGGCACTCTAGACGAAAATGGATATATAGGTGTTAGCGAGGTGCCCTTAGGGATAGTTGACCTCGAGATAGTGTCGTGGAGAGGCTTTTTAGTTAACTATAGTGCCCGTGTCTCCATCTACAATCTTACGGTTACCTG
>QMRH01000026.1 GCA_003650675.1 Thermoprotei archaeon
ATTAGAATTAGTATATTATAGGAAGATTTTATCTCCCGGCGAAAGGGTAACCACCTTTACTTCGGGCGACAGTTCACTAACATGCTTTGAAAACTCCTCTGGTTTTCCCGTCAACACATCGAATGTTCCATAATGCATTGGAATCGCTATT
Source organism: Thermoprotei archaeon (assembly GCA_003650675.1). Taxonomy (GTDB): domain Archaea; phylum Thermoproteota; class Thermoprotei; order Thermofilales; family B20-G17; genus B67-G16. The sequence goes on from QMRH01000026.1 coordinate 152, forward strand.
TTTGGTTTGAAAAGGGATACGAAAAGAGCTGCCATAAACGGATTCATTGTAAACACGCTTCCTATAGGTATAAGTGCTACGTCTATTGGGTAAGCCTTGGAGTAGTATTTTATATCGGAAAAGAAGCCTGTATCACCTGCATGGTATACCGTGTTTTTTGACCCAACTACTATAAAACCGCATGGAGTTCCTGTATCAGAAGAATGAAGAGCTGGTGTCATAAATATTTTTAATCCCTTAACCACCACGTCTCCTCCAACGTTCATTCCAACAGTATTTTTCACACCCATATTCGCGGTTTTAGATGCAATTTCATAGACGCTTACCAATGTAGCATTCAGCCTCTTTGCCAATTCTACTGCGTCTCCTAAATGGTCCCCATGATCATGGGTAACAAGTATTATGTCAACAGCCTTGATTTCAGAAGGAGAAACAGCTGCTTTAGGATTTGTGCTTAACCATGGATCAATTAAAATTACCTTATTATCTAGATTTATTTCAAAGGCTGCATGTCCAAGCCACTTAACGTAGTCGGCCATCTTCGACACCCCACTTTAAAAGTGTCGGAATTTCCATGAGAAAATATTATTTATGAATTTAAAACTTATCGTACGTACATTTATTCACGGTCGTCTCTACGAGAACATTCCGCTACAATGTAAGATATTGTCTACAAGTTGTCAGGATAATTCATTTTTTAGCATCTTTGCGATTTGACTAGGTGTTTTTGCTACTTTTATTCCCGCATCCTCCAATGCCCTGATTTTAGTTAAAGCGTCACCCATTCCCAAGGATATTATTGCACCGGCATGCCCCATACGTTTCCCTGGAGGCGCTGTAAGACCTGCAATAAATGCAACTATGGGTTTTTCAATTCCATGCTTCTTAATGTAGTCTGCGAATCTTTCCTCCATGTCCCCGCCTATTTCCCCTATGAGGACGATGCCTTTTGTATCAGGATCCATGTAAAACATTTTTACTATGTCTATGAAATCCATGCCGGTTATGGGGTCACCGCCTATGCCAATACAAGTTGACTGCCCTAAACCATGTTTTGTAAGGGATAAAGCTATTTCATAGGTTAATGTTCCGCTCCGTGAAACAATGCCTATGGAACCTGGCTTAAATATACTTGTTGGAAAGATGCCCACATTTACCCTGTCAAAGGGATTTATTATCCCAGGGCAGTTTGGACCTATAATTTTAGCCTGTAGGCGTTTCGCATAGTTTACGAATTTCAATGTATTATGAACTGGTATATGCTCTGTGATTACAACTATCTCCTTTATACCTGCATCTAGGGCCTCATAAACAGCATCAGCAGCGTATCTGGCAGGTACAAAGATAATCGATGTATTTATTTCAGGGTGATTCCTCAGAGCTTCCTCAACGCTATCATATACTGGGACCCCGTGGACATTCCTACCGCCCTTGCCTGGAGTTACACCAGCCACTATATTTGTTCCATACTCAAGCATTCTCAATGTATGGAAGGATCCTTCACGGCCGGTTATCCCTTGTACGAGAACCCTCGTTGCCCTATTAACTAGAACACCCACATCTCACACCTCCCTTTTTGCAAGTTCTACAGCCTTTTTTGCGGCTTCCTCCATATCATCGTAAACCTCGACCCCTGCACACCTAAGTATTTTAAAGCCTTCCTCTTCGTTTGTCCCTTTAAGCCGCACTACTATCGGTTTTCTACCTCCCTCCTCCAGCGCCTCGACAATACCCTTTGCAACTTCATCGCATCTAGTTATGCCTCCAAGAATGTTTATGAAAATGACTTTAATATTTGGATTACTTAGGAGCCTTAGTAAAGCTTCTTTAACCATGTTTGCCCTTGCCCCTCCACCTATATCCAGAAAGTTGGCTGGCTTGCCACCGTAATGTGATATGAGATCCATCGTAGCCATAGTTAATCCTGCACCATTACCAATAACACCTACATCGCCCTCCAACTCCACGTAGTTGAATTCCTCCTTCTTTTCTTTCCTGAAGAAGGGGTGTCTGAAAAGAGAATTGTCGTCGATTATCATCCGTGTGTCTAGTGCCACTAGTTTCTCCTCCGTCACTGCTAGTGGGTTTATTTCAGCTAACTCGCATTCATTATCTATAAACACTCTATACAACGACTCAAGGATCCGTGTTAACTGGCTTGAATACTCCTTTATGCCTAATTTAAAGGCAATATTTCTACCCATATAGCTCCTATAGCCTACAAGTGGATCGATCTTATAGTTTAGTATAGATGACGGGTCTTTTCTGGCAATCTCCTCTAAATCCATTCCCCCGTATTTAGATGCAAGCAAAGAAATGCATTTATCACCGCGGTTTACAACAAAACCTACATACAATTCCTTTTGAGCCCTTATTTTCTCTACAACAAGTATTTTTCTGACGGGTAAACCGTCTATCTGGAGCTTGAAGAGCCGCTCAGCTTTTTCTAGACACTCATCTCTAGTTTCCGCAAACAATATTCCTCCCTTTTTACCCCTGCTAGCCACCAAAACCTGTGCCTTTAACACAAGCGGCGGTTTCAAAAAATTTAGAATCTTTTCCAGCTCATTTAAGGAAGTAACGATGAACCCTCTAGGTATCGGTATACCATATTTGCTAAAAATGTCTCTGGCTATATATTCATGTATCTTCATCTACATGCCCCCAGAGCTATAATATCATTTTATTCCATTAATAGGCTCTTCTAAGCTCATCGAGTGCCCGAAGCCTCTTAACTATATTGGGGTGCGTTGAGAATAACTCGAGGAGCCGGTCCCAGAATGTCAATTCACGCGACTTGATTTTCTCTACAATCCAGTATTCTCCTCTCATTTCACTATACTCTGAAACAGCTCTCGAAGGATCAACTATGAAAAGCTGTCGGAAATCCCCAAACGCTGCTACATTTACACCACGACTTACGAGACGAGCCGTATTTTCGGAGATCTTAGCCAAGGCTATTTGAAGTTTTAGGGCACCGTCATTTACCGTCATAGCTGCATGGGCGTCAGCATAATACTCTCGAAGTCTGCTTAACCCAAGTGTAATTAGTTGCAGGATGAATGACGCCACCATACTTATGATTCCAATTAGAATTAGTAGACCGCCACCTCCTTCATCCCTATCTCTATATCCTCGGTAGAAGTATCCGCTAAGGAGAAGAGATCTTCCAATAATGTAGAATAGTGCAGGTAAAAGGGATGCGATCATCATTATATGCATGTCCTTGTGGATTATATGTCCTATTTCATGTGCAATGACCGCTTCAAGTTCATCTCTGTCAACTGTTTCTATTAATCCCCGTGTTACAGCAACTCTGTTGCCGGTTAGAGGAGAACCGTATGCGAACGCGTTTGGAATAGGGATTTCGGCTATCATAGCCTTTGGAGCGGATATACCACTGGCTTCGGCTATTCGTGAAACCATTTCTTGAAGCCAATGCCCTGGGCCTACCTCCTTAACATGGTAGACAGCCTCAATGATGTAGGGTGCGAAAAGCCATTGAAGCACGTTAAATACAAGTACGGCTGTAATTAGAATTGTCGGCGTAAAGCCTCCCAGAAACTCAAGTATGAATACAAGTAGAAGTGTAGAAATTCCTATCAATAAAACTAGTGTCCCTATCATACTTATTTTCAGCTTCCATAATGACATTTTTTCACCTCCTCCATATAATAAGAGATACAATGAGTTATGTAAAAATTTACCGTTAGTCCAAGCCTATCCAAACAATTTCTTTAACCTAGACCAGAAAATATTACAACAATTAGAGAATACACGGAGTTCAGTAGTGCTCCATAAAGCATATAAAATGATATGCCAGCAATAAGAGAGGCTACAATCGACCTCTTTAAACTCATTTCCCCTAGGCTATTAAATAAAGCTATTAACATCACAAATGACCATAATGTAAGGAACGATTGTAACCACGTGGTTGCATCTTGCGCAAGCTGAAATAAAAATGAAATACAGCGGTTAACGGAATCTATCACCAATTGATCTACAAAAAGAGGGTTATATAATGCCATGGCAGGAACCCTTATCCTTATTCCACTAATGTTATTCAAAAAAATGAATGTTGTAGATGCACGGAATATTGAAGATATTAAGAGAATGGTTAAGAAATACCCAGTGGCAGAAAAGAAATACTGGGAGTTGCCTTTAAGAATTTTACATGTTATTTTTGTAAGCACATATAATAAAAACCAGTATATTATGATAGAGACTAGAAAGAGCGCCGAGAAAAAGTCTGCATTTTTATAAAATATGCTACCATAAGGTAAAACAGCCACCGGTTTAGTCGAGGTATTTCCTACGTAGTCTACAACAAGAGAACTGTTTTTTAAGTCGAATACAAGAGGCGATATAGTTAAATTACCGCCAGTGTAATTATAAACTTCAATTACCGTCTTAGATGAAACAAAGTTTAGGAAAACAACCTGCAATGTGAATAATAAAAGCAGAAGGAACATCGGTCCCACCGTTTCAGGTATGGATTTTATGTCTTCAAATGCAGTGAACGGTGAGAAAAGAACACTAAATATCCTTTTGAACACCAGTATTACGAGCCCTTTAAGCTTAATCTTGGTTTCCTGCCAGTAGATTATATCTGACATTTTCGAACCCTTATTTACAGCCTAATATTACATGTTTAAATATAAGGTTGTTTCCAGAAGCCGTTATAAAATTAAAACAAAATTATTAAAAAATATTTTAGTCTTAGGGAAGCTCCTCTAAGATTTCCTCGTTTATCTTTTCACCGTGTCTCCTCCGTGTAAGGTACATTGCCACAGCTAGAGCAACCGTTGTTACTCCACCAGCCAGGCCTTCCTCAAGTTTTACCGGTACACCGAGTATTGGTATTTCGAACAACATGTCTATTGTCTCTTCCAGGTTTACTGTAGACCCATCCACCACCACGTTTCTTACAGTCTTTGAAATTCTCTTATATTCTATTTCCACCGTGTAGTTTCCTGCGGGTATTTGAATCAACTTGGCTATTCCACTGCTGTTAGTCTTCGCTGTTTCCAACACCATCCCGTCTTCCCTTACGATAGCCACTGTAGCGTTGCTTACAGGAGTTCCCAACATGGATTTCACTTTGACTATCACATCGTGGACATTGCACTTGATCTTCCATGGAGTAGCTGGAGGATATATTAGTTCTTGTTCAAAGACTATGGAGTCTTTGAACATTACTTTGACCGTAAAGACTCCGGGCTTAAATGGTGATATCTCAGCCCACCCATTGTCATCCGTAGTCTTCTCTATAATGATACCTTCCTGCTCCAAGGTTACCGTGGCTTCTTTAAGTGGCCTGTCCAGTGAATCCACTGCTTGGATCTTGATTTTCTCCCACTCTATTTCTACCTTGTAGACGCCAACTTCACTTGTTTCATCGTTTTTAACTTGTATGTAAAGTTCGTTGCTTAAAACACTTATATCCCTCTCCGACTGCCCATTCCATGGCAGGCTACTTTCAATATAGCTGTTTAACGTTACACCTCCAGGAGTAATCAGATTCTTGACCTTGGCGAATGGAGGTAATTGTACCACAAGAAAGGCGTATTTAAATGCGCTTATATCCAAGCCTGTTATGTCGGCAACTAATCCCGCAGGCTTCCATGATCCTATTTCCTTTATGTATACTGGAATGTATATTACATCCACTGTGGAAAGCTCGGTGTTTACCACCGTGAACTCTTTTCCAAACACGATGAAAGCTTTCATCCAAAAGCGGAAGTCCAGTGGAGGTATAAGGTATGAAGAGGCTCTGACACTAAAGGTACGAGACTCATAGAAAGCATAGTCCACTAATTCACCTAAGACCTTTACATTGCTTCTTTCCGGTGAATAGATCCTAGTTGCATGTACAGCAACTATAAATCCAAGTAACTTCGTATTGTTTCCTGCAGTTTCATTAGCAGTAAATTTCTTTACTCCGCCTGGGGCTACTGATTCATAGTACACGTCTTTTTCAAGTATGAGAAAAGCTGACGGCATTACGGCCTCAGAATCCTTTGCAAGCTTGACACTGTAAACACCAGCTGTAAATCCATCACTAAACCGTATCTCAAGATGGTGAGGATCAACGCTAATGCTCTCCGGCGTAAAGTCTTCTTGTGAACTCAGCAGAGAATCCCCATTCGGAGCCAATACATCTACTATTCTATAGGGAAGATAATTTTCTACAGTTAACTTAACTGTGAGCTCACTTAATTTAAATGGTTCAACAGGCTTCTCTACGTTGATTTTAACCACACCGTTTGAATCAAGCTGGAAGTAGACCGTTTTAATAAAGACTTGTTCTATCTCTACCTCTACTTCTACAGTCGAGTTCTCCTTATTGACTAGTCCTAAGGTACCGTTAAAGGATACTGCCGCTAAAACCTTTCCCTCATCAACTACAATTTTATCGGCTCCTTTAATCTCGATCGAAGAGGGTAAAGCATCTACACCTGCCACTTTAAGAAAGGCAGTATCATAGCCGGGTGGTGCCGGTATTAGAGAAAAAACTTTCTCGTCGCCGGGACTCATGACGATCTTCTTTATTTCACTTTTACGTAAAATGAAATTTACTCTGACTGGAACACTTTCTACATTTTTTTCGGAGAACGATTGAACACTTACAAGACTTACTAAAAACAGGGTTATAAGAGATGCTACCACAATCTTTTTACTGACCCCCATACCATACAACATTTAATGCACCAGACCATTTCTCTTAAAAGCTTATTAAAACACAGGCGGAATCCTCATACCAGATAATATCACCATAATACCTTGATTCTCATTTAAAGAACTCTTAACATCTCATCTTTCAATTTATTCTAATCCATATTTTCGTAGATTCGACCCCCAAGTTATCTTGAGAACCTCCACCGCACCCTTAACCTTACTTCTCTCTAAGCCGCTTACCTCTGAAAGAAAATGAATATTAGTTGTCTGAACCTGCTTGATACAATCCCTAATTTTTTCAACTTCATTTTCTTTGACAACTATACTTCGAACATACCTTTTTCTAAACCAGGATACTATCCAAATCGTTTCTCCCCCAAGCGCCATTCTTCCAATAAGTTTATTCCTTACAAACAATTTTACTTCAATAATCTTGCTTAGTTCTTCGGGAGGAAGAATCCACAATATTTTGCCTTCATCGTTCACCGATAATAAACCCTCTCTAGATAGGATTTCAAACTGTTTTTTGATGTACTTAAACCTTGTTGGAACAAGCTTTCTTAGGGTACTGAGATCGGTAATACTAGAGTTTACTAATAGCGCTAATAACGAGACCAAATGAGGTCTTTGCAGGCACCGTCCTAAAACCTTACGTATCCGGGTGTATTTCTCATCCATTCAATTTGACCGCAAATCTAAAAACATTTAAAACTAATATATTGTTATGTAAACCTGGAGGATCCTGATGAAGTATAGATTATTAGATTTACTTGCATGCCCTTACTGTAAGAAATTTCCCCTCCAACTCTATGTTTTCGAAGAAAAAATATATAGAGAAAGAAAGCTGGAGTGGAAGAAACCGTCATGCGAACTTTATTGTGGATTCAAAAAAGAATATATTGACAATTTAAAGGAAACGCCTCCATGCGAGGAATGCATTAAAAACGAGATAGTCTATGGAATCCTATACTGCGAGAAATGTAGTCGCTGGTATCCTATACGGGAAGAAATACCTATAATGTTGCCGGATGAATATAGAAAGAAGGATGAAGACAAATCTTTTCTCGAAAAGTTTAAAGCAACTATACCTAAAGAAATCCTTGAATTCGGGAGACCCGTCAATCTTTCAAAGTAAAATATTAGTTATGCGTATAAATAGCCGTAACCCCTTCTTTTCTAACTTCTTCTATCCTTACAAAACCGTATCGGAAGAACTGTACCCTATCGTCGGGCCTCAAGTTACATATAGAAGGTTCGCCTAGCCCCCTCTCTATAACTATTTCATCTCCGATTGCTCTATGAACTTCCACGGGGGTATTTTCTTCTAAGGGAACCCACTGGATTATAGGTATTTTTTCTGCATGAGCTTTTTTAAGAGATAACCCAGTAACCTTGGCTGTAAGTTTATTTTCCTGTTTCCTTACGAGACGCAAATTAAAAAGCCCCATTAACCTGAAGTTATCACCCTCCTCGAGGTTTTTAGCATCCCCCCGAGAAATATAAACAACCGCTTCACCATCCTCTACATTGAGACTTATTCTCCTACTTCCACGTTCAGGGAAGGAAGGATGCATAGGAATAACAGCTGTAGTTTCAACCGCACCTATTATCTTCAGCTTTACGGGTGATCGAACAAACATGTAGCGGTTCGCTAAGGGCTCTAAATACTTCCTGTTCATAGCATGTAAATTCACGACGCTAATACGTGCTTCACTTGTCTTGATTCCTACGTCTAGAATGAGATCCCAGATAGCTTCGGGGAGTATTCCTCTACGTCGTAGAGCACTCAACGTTGCCAATCTTATGTCATTCCAGCCGGTGTACATACCCTTCTCTATACCTGCACGTATCTTAGATTTACTTAGAATAAATCCTTCCAGTTTTAATCTTCCAACATGAATAGCCTCAGGATATCTCCACTTAAAGTGATTGTAGAGGAAACGCTGTTTAATCGTGTTAACAACATGTTCTTTACCCCTCAGTATATGGGTAATGGAAAGCAGATGATCATCGATGCCGCAAGCAAAGTTATATGTCGGCCATACAATATATTTGTCGCCTACCAGTGGATGGGGATACTTGGAGGTATCTATTATACGGAAAGCTATCCAATCCCTAACGGAAGGATCCGGATATTTTGGATCTGTTTTAACCCTTAACACAGCCTCCTGTTCGCCAAAAGCCCCCTCCAACATTTTATCCCAGAGTTCCAGCGCTTCCTCTGGCGTTTGATTTGAATGCACACAACGTAATCCCCTAAATCTCATGTCTCTGATTACCTGCGGAGAACAGGTACAAACATAGGCGCCTCCAAGCTCAATAAGTTTCCTAGAATATTCATAGTATTTCTCCATTCTAAGTGATTGTATATGTTCTTCCTTCCATTTTATTCCAAGCCACTTTAAGTTTTCACGTATAACATCGTATGCTTCCAAAATTGGAGTTTTTGTCTTGGGGTCCGTGTCCTCGAAACGCAGTATAAAGTCTCCTTTATAGATTCTCGCGTACTCGTAGCTTAATATAGCGGCCCTAGCATTACCTATATGTATGTCAAAGTCGGGATTGGGTGCAAACCGTGTTCGAACCGTCTTGTAGTTTTCAACATTAGGCAATGGTGGAAGCTTTTTTTCAACAGGCTTCTTCTCCTTTTCTGCTTCCAGCAATTCAGGCCATTTCTCCTCCAGAAGCTTCTTCTGCTCATTCAATGACATAGAATTCACTTGTAAAATTATTTTATCAGCTAGCTTGACTATTTCACGGGCAAGTGGTCTCAAGTCGGGACGCTCGCCGAAGACCTTGCTGAGTACGGCTTTTTTGTCGGCGCGTCCACCATATTTAATAGCGTTGACTAAAGCATATTTGAGAACGATATTCTCGACATCTTTTAAAGCCAATTCCTCCCTCACCTTTCTACCTTGTTATCTTAACTTTTTTCAGTATTTCCAATGTTCTTCTAGCATCTTTATTCTTTGAAAAATATTCTCGGACAGGAGCCAATATTTCAATCAACTCTTCAGCAACCGCCTTCTTTAAGTCTAAGGGATGTATACGACCTTTAATATAATCTTTTTCCAGCTCTTCGTACGAAAGGTACTCGAATCGACCTCCACCAAATTTACTGGGTTTTTCTATCACTACTCTATCTCTTTCTCTAAATATTATGTAGCGTGCTATGTCAAGTATCGGGTTAAACTTGGTTTCACGGGGAGGACAAAAAGCCATCCTTATCTTTCTTCTTATGTCCTCAGGGGTGTCGTATATGAAAATAGCTGTGTCAGGTTTACTTTTACTCATCTTAGCCTCAGATAAAATCTCCTTTTCTCTGCCTTCAGGTAGCGGCCATACTGGAGGTTGCATTAACCCTTGAAGGAGATGGTGATGGACACATACAGGTCTCCAGAACCCCAGTTTAGTCCCCAATTCTCGTGCCAAAACATTTGCTTTACGCTGGTCGGTTCCTAGTTGACAGATGTCGACTTCCAGCTGGAATATATCTGCCACCTGCATTGGGGTGTATATTAGATCAGCAACCTTTTTTGCTTCTACTTCTTTACGGCCCGCTATTTCAAGTGTTCTCCGAGCCCTAGCAATAGTAATTTCCTTCGAAATCAATAGAACCTTAGTCCAGTAATCTAAATCCTGATATAGTCTGTCTGCATGAACGTACTCTACTCTATCTGGAGGTACACCTAACGAAGTCCATGCATGCCTAAAGTGTTCCGCTGCAAGCCTTATTAGATTCATGTCACCGCCAAGCTTATTGTTTATCCATGCATGATAAGTAGCCAAAAGGATTTTCACCTTGACACCAGCGGCTATAAGATCCTTCATTTTGTATGCGCAGATTAGCCCCGTACCTAAATGAACTAGTCCAGAGGGTTCAAATCCATTGTAAGCTATCGGCGTACTTTTAGTTTCAAATAGATTCCTTAGTTCCTCGACTGTTAGCACCTCTACGGTCGGCTCCCTAACCACTAACTCAATCTTTTCCTCAATATCCAATGCTATACCACCAAGCTACAATCCTTTTATTTATAGAGCTTAACTTTTAATATTCTTCCCGCCTTCAAAATAAGGAGCATGATGATAACACTTACACCACTTCAAATAAAGTTGGTGAGAACGCTAATCATCATTGGAGGTTTATCTCTATCGGTTAAACAGGATATCGAAAAAAGAGAAGTCGATGACAGAATATGGGTTTTCCTGCTCATTGCATCGCTTCCACTTACAGTTTTAGAGTACCAGTCTAAAGAACAATGGTTTTTACCGCTCATACTCCATGTATTTTCAATTACCGTGGGATCCATAGTATCGTTACTCTTCGCATATCTAGATTACTTTGGTGGAGGAGACGCAAAGGCATTTATCACCTTAAGTATATTAGAACCACCTTCTCCGCTCTCTCTAATCCCCTCCCTTTCCCTAATGATAAACTCCTCTATACTTACACTTACAATAATTGCATGGCTGCTAGCAAAAAACCTCGTTAGAATAATTCTTTACAATGAAAAGTTTTTATCGGACTTCAATACACTCAAGGAGAAAATCTTCGTCCTTTTATTCACCGATAAAACTAAATTAAGCCGCATAAAGGAAAAACCCTATAAATTCTTTATAGTAGAGAGACCCACCGCAAATGGTCGCAGAAAAATAGTTTTCAAACATACAATCTCTGAAGACACCCTTGAGACCCTTAATAGCCTATTAGAAACAGGCTTATATTCTCCCGATACAGAGGTTTATACAACCCCCGCCGTACCTTACCTCCTATTCATATTTCTAGGATATATCTTGTACATTATTTTGGGATCCCCTCTAGATCTACTCTTCAAATTAACGGTTCCCCTCAAGGTCTAATACGTATACACCACCGAACAAAAATGTTTCATGTAGGTATATCCATCGGCCTGTTGGCTTTGAGACTAATTTTACTCCGCAACTCTTATTTTATCCTATTTAATAAAAATAAAGTAGGATGACGAAGAATTCGGGTACGGATTAAATGAAGAAAGGCTGGTTGCCGACATAGATGTGGAGGATGGGAAGAACTGAAAAATGATGAACCTATCTCGCACCGAAGGTTTATCGCGAAAATTATCCTCTATTTATAAAAATTATTAAGACCGAAGAAGCTGTTATTTTTACCGAAAAACATGTCCATCATCAAGGTTGGCACATGTGGATGGTCTATAAAAGGTGGTCGAAAAAGATATTTTGAGACATTCAAGATCATTGAACTACAGCAGACCTTCTATAAACTACCTAGAAAGGAGACAGCTTTAAAGTGGAGACAAGAGGCCCCCCAAGGGTTTGAATTCGAACTAAAAGCCTGGCAGGTTATAACCCATCCTCATACAAGCCCAAGTTGGAGGAAAGCTGGTATACGGGTTTCTGAGGAAAAGAAGGATAAATATGGTTTTTTACGGCCTACAGAAGAAAACTTTAAAGCATGGGAACAAACCCTCGAGATAGCTGAAATTTTAAAGGCTAAGATAATTGTTGTCCAGACCCCACCATCATTCGGTTATACTCCAGTAAATTACCATAATGTAGAAAACTTCTTTTCCTCGATTCGGAGAAATGGGTTTCTCATAGGATGGGAGCCTAGAGGAACATGGAACAATAATTTAAGTAAAGTGAAGATGCTTGTCGACAAACTAGATTTAATACATATTGTGGACATCCTTCGTAGAAATAGTGTATCGAAACATAATGTAGCTTACTTTAGGCTTCATGGATTGGGTGGAAGAGAGGTAAATTACCGCTACAAGTATACGGACGATGATCTACAAAGACTATGTGAGAAGGTAAAGGAATACCAGCAGACAAAAGATGAAATCTACGTCTTGTTTAATAACATTTATATGGGTAGCGATGCCCTAAGGTTCAAAAACATGTGTCTTAAATATGGTTTCGAGGTGGTCTAACTGCTTGACTGTGATGATTTTAAGAAAAGAACATTGAACAGTAAGATGTATAACGTGATGATCGGGTTCGCCGACGACTTCGCTCAAGCTCTCAAACTTTCACGGGAAACAGAAATTCCGGAAAAGGTGACCATAAACGGAGAAACCTTGGATTACACTGAAACTCCCAACGAAATATTGATTTGCGGCATGGGAGGCTCATCTATTGGAGGAGAAATAGTTAGAGACTATTCTTGGGATAGTTTAGAGGTCCCTCTTCGGGTTATACAGGATTTCAATCCTCCGGCCTCACTAAACAAGCATACATTAGTTTTCATCGTAAGCTATTCTGGCAACACGGAAGAAACATTATACTGTTTAAGAGAGGCATTAAAGAGAAGGGCAAGGATAGTTGCTATAACGTCCAATGGGTCATTAAAGAGACTCCTAGCAAAAACAGGGATACCCTTCTTTAAGGTACCTGAAGGCTACCCCCCTCGCGGCGCTGTAGCCTATTTGACAATACCCATTCTAGTAACTTTAGAGAAAATAGGTCTACTTGGAATACCTTGCAATGAATACGACGAAACAATGCAGCTACTTAGAGACCTCAAGGAAAAGTTATCTGTCGAAACTCCGATAAACCAGAATATTTCAAAAAAACTTGCGTTAGAACTCTACGATACATTGCCCTTCATATATTCGTATAAACCATACTCATGTATAGCATCAAGGTTTAAGAAGCAGCTTAATGAAAACAGTAAGATGCATGCAAAATTTGAAGAGCTACCGGAGCTTGGTCATAATGAGATAATGGGATGGCAGTATCCAAGCAGATTAAATAATTTTCTAAGCGTAGTGTTTTTAAGGGGGAAGGGCGAGCACCCTTCAATAGAGGCAAGAATCAAATTCATTTCCGAAACTTTAAGGGAAAATGGTGTTAAAACCTGCGAGATAAAGGGTTTGGGCTATTCTAAGCTAGTGAACATGATGTCACTGCTATACATATGTGACATGGCGTCATATTACCTTGCCGCGTTAAGAAACGTTGACCCACTACCAGTATCGTTGATATCTAGAATGAAAACCTTTGTCGAAGAGAAAGCTTTCAATCGCAATCAGCTAGAGTCTGAAATAAGAAAGCTGATTTTACAGTAATTTTTCTTTGAGCTTACTTACTAGTACTTCCATTTCAATGCTTTCCTGTGAATACTTTCTTAGATCCTTTACTGTAACACGTTTTTCCGTCAACTCCCTCTCACCAACTATTATCGCTATAGGTATGTTGAGTTTCGAAGCGTATTCCAGATTTCCTCTAATTTTACGTCCTTGCACGTCAATAATGGTGGAGAAACCTTCTTTTCTAAGTCTTTCAGCTATTTTTGTACATGTTTTAACTAAATGTTCCTCGTTTTTGACAGGTATGACAATCACCTGAGCCGTAGTAGGAGGAATATTTTCAATAACTTTTTTATTTAAACGTTTATACAATTCACATACCCGTTCAATTCCTATAGACATACCTGTTGCGGGTGTGGGAACCCCTCCAAGAATCTCTATAAGCTTATCGTATCGTCCACCAGCCGCTAAGGCTCCTAAATCTAATGCCTTCTCATGCATAAATTCGAAAACTGTTCCAGTATAATATCCGATACCACGTACTATACTAAAATCCAAGTCTATACACTTTTCGGGAATATCGTATACTTCTATAAGGGAATATACAAGCTCGTTAACCTCCATTAAAGGGCCTGTTTCTCCGAGAATTTTAGATGCCTTATTTATCTTTTCTTCAAGGTCTCCCTTAATGGTGATATTTTCTATAACGTAGTTTATTGTTTTCTCGCTAAGACCTATTTTTCCTAATTCCTCTCTAACCTTGTCTACCCCCTGTTTGTACAGCTTATCTATAGCCCTGAAAAAAGTATCTTTTTCGTTTTCATCTATACCGGCTTTTCTTGCTATGATGTCAGCTATTTTTCGACTGTTAATTTTAATGATTAATCCGTTTTCTAGGCCTAGATCCTCGAAGAACCTATAGGTTAAAGCTATAACCTCAGCATCGGCCTCACTTTTAGGTGAACCTATAAGTTCGACACCTGCTTGCCAGAATTCTCGTAGTCTTCCTTTCTGAGGTTCCTCATAGCGCCATACAGGGGCAATATAATAGAATCTAATTGGTTTAGGTATTCCGGGATTATTTGCTATCACCCTAGCTATAGAAGTGGTTAAATCAAACCTTAGTCCAAGAAGCCTTCCACCTTTATCCTTAAACCAGTATATTTGCTCCTTAATCTCTGGACCGGCCTTCGCCTCTAGTAGTTCGAGATATTCGAACGCAGGGGTTACAATTTCGCTATAACCGTACCTTTCAAAAACCTGTCTAGCCTTCTCTATTACGGTTTTACGCACGAAGGTTTCAGGGGGAATATAATCTCGTGTTCCACGGGGTCTTGAAAACCTCATAGCCACCTCTCCTCTCTCAATTTCATGTAGACTAAAATAGCAATCAGAAGAGAAGCCAACGTTAACAAGACTCCCAGTATCGATGCAATAAAAGTCTCCCTAGAGATAGCTATTCCAAAGACCTCTATAAAAACATTTATTGAGATTACATGTTCCTTCGGTACGCTAAACAGCGTGGTGGCTCTGATATTTCTATAACTTACCTTGATTATCCAGTCTCCTCGAGGAAATTGTTTTATGAGAGCCTCTCCCCTTTTGTCTGTAATGTAGGTAACATTTGCTTCATGGAAAAATATTTTCGCTCCTGGTATGGGTTGCCCCTGCTCTCCAATAACCTTTACTATATAGGAATATACAGGTGTTAATATTGTATAGTTCTTGCCAGCATAGAGAGAACCTGTGTAGATCTCCCTTCCTCGCCAGTATATTTTAACTAGATAACGTGTATGGGGTATCGGGTCTATCTGAACGACCCCTTCATCGTTGCTTTGAATTCTGGAGAGCTTATAGGGGAAACCTTCGGCTATGAGTTCAACGTACGCTCCTTTTATAGGTTTAGAGGAATTATCAAGTATCTTAATTAAAATATATGACACGCTACAATTAATCTTAAACTTACCATCTTTCTCTATCAGCAAACTTCCTCTAAAAACAGTTAGATTATCCCAATATACGTTCGTTAGGTAGCGTCCCGGCGTCAGCCACGTAAATCCTCGACCGTCTTCAACATGGACTTCTACCTGTTCACTATTCTCAAGTACGATTAATGCAGAACCTGGTAACGGTCTTCCTAAATAATCAACCAGCTCAAAAGTCGTTTTAACAGCTCTTACAGTGAAATTATACTTCACAACAATAGATTTATTAATGCTTATACTTACGGTCCAGTTACCCTTCTTCTTCATTCTTCCCACTGCTAGGGTTTTCGAGGAAAAGAAGCTGGGAAAGGTTCTGATCTCCATTAAGCCTTCCTTGTGACTTCTGACAGGGACTTTTATGTAAATAAAAACCCAGTTGTACTTTTCGTCATTTATAGCTACTAGAGGGCTGGGAAGAGTTACCTCCTCTTCGAGAAATTTTACTCCATCGGGATCATAGATTGTAAAGATAACGTTAAGCCCCGCATATACTTCCTTTAATTCTAACCAAAAATATACCTCGTTGTCGCCGAGGCTTATAATATTAGTAATGTTCCTAGGTTTAACCCCTAAACCAATTTTACTGTATTCAAGTTCTTTACATACTCCGTAGCTTTTAATGATATAGGGTTGTGCTTGCACATTTTCCGATAGAAGGATCGAGATGACCGAAAAAGCTAGTAAAAGTAACGAAACTAATTTTCTGGCGTTTTTAAGATACAACTTCGTCAATACTTACACCCTTTCTTGTTGCCTCAAGAACATAAACTCTCGATGCAACCTTTTTAAGCGCCCTAGCTATATTATCCGCCTTTTTCTTATATGCAATTGCAATAATACAGCCTCCACCACCTGCACCAGTTATCTTTGCTCCCAATGCTCCAGCACGTCTGGCGGTATATACCAGTTCCTCAAGCTTCATATTCGAGACACCTATAGCGGAAAGTAAACCATGATTTATATTCATTAATTCACCTAGTTTCCACAGGTCACCCTCCTCTAAAGCCCTTGCAGCTTCTATAGATAAGTGTCCAGCTGCGTGATAGAGTGGGTCAAGAACCTCCGGATAACGTTTCTTAAGGTCTCTTACTTGTTTAACCATTTCACCTGTTCTACGCGGTATACCACTATCAGCTATTATCACAGCGGCTGAATCAATTTGGATGTCAAGACGAATGAACCCCTCGCTTTTCCTGTAAATTATTGCACCTGCGTAAGTTGATATCGTATTGTCGATTCCACTAGGCTTTCCATGAACTATTTTTTCAGCCTCATATGCTATTTTTGATATATCATCTAGCCCTATGTCCAGATTGAAGAATCTGCTTAATGCCGCGCAAGCAGCTACAGATACGGCGGCTGAGGAGCCCATACCTGAAGCAGGGGGAATACTTGAGTTTACAGTCAGCTTGAATGGTTTTTTAACGGAAGAATATTGGCGTAGTATATCAGCTATCTTAACTAGGGGTCGGAGAACCTCAAATCCGTCTCCAGCACCCTTTAAAACCCTGCCTTCCTTAACTTCGACAAATGCTCCTAAATTTTTACTATAGAAAACATCGGACCCCTCGTTGTCTTCTACCGTGACTAGAGCCCTTAAATTTATGGCAAGCGCTACAGCTGGCTCGTTTTCCACGACAAAGTGTTCTCCCACAAGTATTACTTTTCCAGGCGCTGAAGCCGTAACCCTCATATCCAACTCCCTTTCTCAATTATGTTCCAAGAATATTAATAAAATATCCTTAAGCTAATTTTTAATATCCAGCAAAATGGTATCTAACTGAAGGCTGCAGTTGGTCATAAAAATGAAGATCGCATGGCCTTATGGAAGATATAGAACCGGTCAAAGAGAAGCTTCAGAGAAGATTCTTTCAGCCCTTGAAGAAGGAAAAGTTATAGCCTTAAACGCTCCAACAGGATTTGGAAAGACTATTACAGTGCTTTTTCCAGCAATTCAATACGCGTTAGACAACGATTTAAAGATACTTTACCTCGTCAGAACTCGTAATGAAATAGAACCGGTTTTAAGGGAACTATTTCTGCTGGTAAAAAATACTGGTATCGACATAGATTTTAGGTATTCTATTTTACTCGGTAAAAGAAGAACCTGCTACTTTAATCTAGTAGAAGGACTCGATATGCTTGACCACGACTATGAAGATTTTGCACAAGTATGCAGATACATGAGACGTAAAGGACAATGTCCCCTTAAGAGAATAGAATATACATTCTTCAGAAAAACGGACGAAGCTATACAATATATTTTGGCTCAAGAAGCCTGTCCCTGGTATGTGTTGACTCTCTGGAGCCAAGAAAGCGATACTCTTGTGGGAACATATCCCTATCTCTTTAATCCTTTCATTAGAAATAGTTTTCTAGAGGAATATGGGGTATTGCTAGATTCCACCATAGTAGTTGTGGATGAAGCTCATAATCTAGATTCCATCCTCCAAAACGCTGACCGAAAATTAAGTTTAAGGACTGTAGGTAGAGCTATCAACGATACAGAAACATATGGAAACATGCTACCAGCAACCATTAGCGAGGAAACTCGCCGTCAACTAAACTTACTAGTGAAGTTTATGCGAAATAACCTTTCCGACTCTAAACTGAAAAAAATAGGTGTAGAAAAGTTTATTGCCGAAGTTCTTGATAACGTGGATTTGGAGCTTTTAGAGGATTTTTCGAAGAAGATGCTTGAATTGAAACTGCGGCTCGAAGGTTTACGTAGCAGGTGTTATATTTGTTCCGTCTACCGTTTCCTCACAACCGTGAAGAAAATGTGGCTTGAGGGAGGTGACGTCGAACTATTTGCAAATAAAAATAGGCTTGAATTAAAAGCCCTGGTTCCATCTATGGTTACATATTTTCTAAATAAAGCTTATTCCACCATTTTCTCCTCGGGTACATTGCCTCCCCGCGAGTACATAATAGACATGTATGGAATAGAAAGAGAGATAGAATATATAGAGATAAAAGGTTTTTACAGGCCGACCCAAGTAAAGTATTTTATAGGCCTAGAGACCACCAGTAAGTATACCGAAAGATCGCTAACCAACTTCATGAGAATAGGTTTTTATATCCTTAAAATACGTAGCCTAATAGACCCAGACTATGTAGTGCTGACAGTTTACCCTTCATATGAATTCATGAAAAGGGTTCTCGAAGTAATTCTCTTTCTGGAGAAAAAATATGATTTTAATTTTACACACATTGTTGAAGAGAAAGAAACTACATTGGGTAAGGTCGAAGAAGCCGTCAAAAAGAAAATCAATGTTATTTTACATGGAGTTTCGGGTGGAAAACTAACGGAAGGTGTGGAGCTTAAGAAAGAAAATGGTGAAAGTCTGATAAGAGCCATAGTTATTGCTGGCTTACCATTTCCAGAACCAAATGACTATCTCGAAGCCAGATTAGAGAAATACAGCGAAATCTATGGAAAGGAGAAAGCATGGGAGTACCTGATGATGATACCTATGGCTATTCGAGTTAAACAAGCCATCGGTAGGGCGGTCAGGGGACCGGAAGACCAAGCCCTATTCTTTATACTTGATAGAAGAACATTAAGCCGAAAGATACTGGCGTTACTTAGCATTGAGAAATATAAAAAAGTATACTTACCTTCTAAATTTAGGAGGATGACTTTAATACTCGTGGAGGAATTTAAAAAGCAGTTACTAACACCATGAAATAAAACGCCATTTCATTAATTGCCATCTCGTTTAGTTTCTCTCTTCTCCCATAAAAACTTTTATTAATATTAAGAGGCACTTCTCGCATAACCTTTGAAAGAGCTAAACCCTCGTAGATGTAAAACCAGTATGGAGCGGATAGAAAGAAGCTTTGAAGGGGACGCTAGGTTTTTTAGTTGCATATTTATATGGAGAAGGGGTCTAGATGAGTAGCCAAAGAGAGAGCTTCAGAGGCTTAAGTGCAGCAGAGTTTTTCTATCGCAATCGAGAGATAGCTGGTTTTACCAATCCAACTAGGGCACTCTATCAAACTGTAAGGGAGCTCGTGGAAAACTCGCTTGATGCAACGGAAACCCATGGGATTTTGCCGGACATAAAGGTTGTTATCCAGCTCGATGAAAAGGATCCAAATAAAGTCTACGTAGAAGTATCCGACAACGGAATAGGCGTTCCTGTGGAAGAAATACCGAGTGTTTTTGCAAGAGTCTTCTACGGCTCCAAATACGTTTTACGTCAAACCAGAGGGATCTTTGGCCTAGGCATCAAAATGACAGTATTGTACTCACAGATCACTACAGGTCGTCCCCTTTACGTCCAAAGTTCCACCCCGGAATCCCCGGTCATAGCGGAATACGAGCTTCTAATAAACATAAAAATGAACCTGCCTATCATTTTATCAGAAAAATTAATACGTAAAAGAAAGAAATTCCATGGAACCCACGTCAAGCTTTGCATCGAAGGAAACTGGTCTCAGGCTAGAAGAAAAGTTGAAGAATATATTAAGAGAACAGCCATGATTACACCTTATGCTAATATAACATTCATAACTCCAGAAGGCACCACCATATATAAGCGTTCAACTAAGATAATGCCTCCCCCGCCTCAAATAGGTAAACCACATCCCTATGGAGTCGATACCGAACTTTTAAAGCACCTGTTCGTCGGTAACGGGAATCAGAGATTGAAGGATTTCATAATGGAGAATTTCGAGGGTGTAGGAGAAGCAACAGCCGAAGATTTCCTAAAGTGGAGTAAAATACCTAACAAAAAGTTGTCAAGCTTTACCATAGAAGAGATAGCGAAGATAGCAAGGAAACTTAAAGAATATCCTAACTGGAGACGACCTAGACCTACTACATTATCTCCCGTGGGAGAAAAGCTTCTGAAAAAGGGGATAAAAAGCATTCTAGAAGCTGAGTATGTGGCTGCAGTGACCCGAAAACCACTATCTTATAGAGGTAACCCCTTTATTGTGGAAGTAGCTATAGCTTGGGGTGGAAAGATCCCGGCTAGCGATAAACCGATTCTCTACCGCTATGCCAATAAAATCCCGTTATTGTATGATGAAGGAGCCGATGTGAGTAGAAAGATAGTCGATTCCATAGACTGGAGCCTGTATAAAGTGAAGTTCCCAGCACCCTTAGTAGTAGTCGTTCATGTATGCTCCACTAAAATACCGTTTAAAGGTATAGGAAAGGAGGCTATAGCCGACGTCCCTGAGCTTGAAAGGGAAATAGAAAACGCCATTAAGGAAGCTGCAAGAAGGTTGCGGATCCACCTTAGAGCTGTGGAGAGAGCACATGAAATATTAAGAAGAAAAATAACGTTCGAAAAATATATTCCCGAGGTGGCGAGAGCTTTATCAATAATAACAACTGTAGATGAAAAAACTTTAGCCGAAAAAATGTATAAAATGATGGAACGCGAAATAGAAAAGGTTGCAGCTCCCGTAAGCGTCCCCGCTCCAACCACGGTTTCTGTTAAAGCAAAACAAGAGGTGAAAAGATGAAGAGAAGAACATTCGATGAGAAAACTGTACTGGAAAAACTCGAGGAGTTGGGAAAATGGGTTGCAAAACAGGTTCTAGATGAAGAGGAGCCGAAATTAATAATACCTGTGAGAACGCTTTCCAACACCATATGGGATCCTGTCAAAAAGATGCTACTGCTGGGCTCCCGCAAATCAGAAAGAAACTTCTTCGACTTAAATGAAGCAAAGAAATTCATGCAAACAATGCTTATGCTAAGTATCATAGTCCAGGCTAGAAGAGAAGGAGACTACCCTACGATAAGAGACCTATATTACTTCGGTAAACACACGCTCGAATATTATGATCATTTAAAGAGAAAGCGAAGAGAAAATACTTGGGATGATCAACGCGAATCAAACGCCGTTCTACAAGACATCGAAGTCATGACGGGACTTTTAAGGGAACATATGGGAATAATGCATGACGCTAAAGGCAAAATGGTTGGCAAGATAATAGTTAGGTCTAGCGGAGATACCATAGACTGTTCGAGAATGGGCGACGGAGCTTACGCAATACCACCTAACCCTGATGCATTGGAAATACTAGAATTAGATGCGGATTATGTTTTAGTGGTCGAAAAAGACGCCATATTCAATAGACTGAATAAGGAAAGATTCTGGGAGACAAATAGATGCATTCTTATAACTGGCAAAGGTCAGCCAGATAGAAGTACACGTAGAATGGTTAGAAGATTATGGGAAGAACATAACCTCCCGGTCTACGTTCTCACAGACAGCATACCGGAAGACGAGATAGTTATAGTAAGGAATCCCCTAGACAATGTAGTAAAGATAGCGCCTATAGGAGAGATTCTAGGCCATTACTTTACTGGAAAAGGGAAAGAAAGAATAATTCTTCCCCTTGAAGTACCGTCATGGAATCCCAATACTGGAAATATAGAATGGCGGCTTATAGGCTACGCATATCGTCACAAGATAAAAGAAAAAATACTGAAAATATATACAGACCAGCGCGGAATCATTAGGACCACCAAAGCACACTCACTATTTGTTTTCAGAAAAGGAAAAGTCCTCGTTGTACCTGCTAAAGAAATTAAAGTAGGTGACTACATAATAGTAGCAAATAGGATTCCCCAGGTAGGCAATAACCTACAGAAAATATATCTGGCAGAAGCAATACACTATACATTGTCACCGGACGAACGAGCATCCTTTAAACTGGAAAAGAATAATTGTTTAGCTGGTATAAATGACATCCCGCTGGATAAACTGAGAGAATATAAATGGGTTGTAGATGAGAACGGAAGAAGACTGCCAAATGAAATCATCATAAACGAAGAAGTGTCATGGCTTCTTGGATTAATTACAGCTAACGGCGTCTTCCATCAGGATAAATGCATTAGCATAGTATTGAAGGATCCGAGAAAGGAAGTTCTAGAAAGAGCTAAAAAATTGCTGGTAAAGAAATTCAATATAACCTGCATCCAGGTCGACGAAGGAGAGAAGAAGACTTCTCTCCTTATAGAGTCAAAGGGATTCTACGTGCTACTTAGCTGGATGGGGCTAAATAAGAAAATCGAGGAGAGGAGGATTCCGGAAGTAATCGTAAATTCGCCATCAAATGTAATTTTAGCATATATCGAAGGGTTAATCGAGGACAACATGAACGAAGATGGAAACATAATGTATACAACCAGGAACAATGTATTGGCAAAACAGGTATTTAACCTACTGCTCACATTAGGCTTACCCGTCACACTTACACTAGACAAAGGAAGATGTATTATAGAATTTTCAAAGAAAACTTTGGGTGTTTCCGGCAATACATCCCGCTACTTCGAAGCTAAAAAAGTAGCCCAATACCTATCAACCAAGGCTTTGAGCCTCTCTTCCACCGGAAAGGGTACTGTACTTGTCCACAAGATAAAGGAAACGGCCTTTCCATGTACACTGTTTAAGGATCATGATGGATTAGGAGATGTATCGGCTGTGAGGGTTGAAAACATAGAGGAAGAAGATTACGACGGATATGTGTACGATTTTGCGGTTCCTGGGAATGAATCATTTGTCGGCGGATTTGGCATAGTGTATCATAACTCTGATCCATATGGATTCTACATATATAGTGTGTATAAAAGTGGTTCAATCTCGTTAAGCTATGAAAGTGAGCGCTTAGCAACACCTGGTGCCTGCTTTATCGGCGTCGCGCCGAGCGACATAAAAAAGTACAAGCTTCCACCTCAAGCAATAATAAAAGCAAAAGATACGGATATTAAGAGAGCTAAAGAACTCTTAAGATACCCATGGTTTAAATCTAAGGCCTGGAAGAGAGAGTTAAAGCTCTTTCTTAAAACCCAGAAAAAAGTCGAAATCGAAGGCTTATCGACCCATGGATTTAAATTCCTGTCCCAAAAATACTTGCCTGACAAACTGGAGCATAAAGAATGGATTGACTGACCTTATTTGAAATCCTCTAGCTTCATCTGAAATGTGACACTACTTTTAGATTTTCCTTCAAGATGATCTTTAAGTTCAGGCGTTAAATATAATTCTCTAACCCATTTTCTCCTAAAATAAGCTCTTTTTTCGCGTGGACTCTTTATGTCCACCAGCTCATAGATTTTAGCAGTTTTTCCTGGAACATAACCTAAAACCCTCCCAATTCTCTGGATCATTTGACGAGGTTCCCCCGACCCTTCGTAGATTACAGCTACATCCGCATCGGGAACCGTTATCCCTTCGTCGAGCACGGTTGTCGTGACTATTATTTTAATAACTCCCTTTACAAAAGCTTGGAAGAAAAATCTACGTTTATTGTCCTCTGTACTTCCAGTTATAAGCGCAACTCTGTAACCTTTTCTTAGCAGTTCTTCGTAAACTTTACCAGCAGTATTCAGATATTGGGTAAAGATAAGTACCTTACCATCCTTATGTTTCTCCAGTATATTTATTAACGTCTTTAGCTTTTCATCCTGGCCTTCTACGAAGAAAGTACGGAATACCTCGATTGGTGCAACTATCTTTAAGTTGAGTAAAGATGTATAGTCAATATCCACTAGAAGCTCCCCGCAGAGAGCGTATAACAAGGCCTCATTCCGGTCCCTTCTTTTAGGTGTAGCAGAAAGAGCCATACGATATAGGGCTCCAAGCCTCAATGCTACCTCCTTAAACGTGTTTGCAGGAACATGGTGGCAATTATGAGTAAGCATGCCGTTTGCCACGAAAACATGTGTTTGAGTTGTAAAATCATATACCTTTGCCTTCTCCTTCAATACCTTGATTTCTTTTATTTCTGCAAGCCTATACCTGATCCCATTCAAGGTAACTGTAATTGGTTTGCCTAAAAATCTCTCTCTTAACTGTTTGGACACCCTTTTCAACTGTTTATTTTTCTCTGGATGGAAAAGTCCTATGACTTCACTAAACTTCAGCAAATCATATTCACTTACCTCTAAAGAGAATTCATCTGAATCCGTTTTCTTGGAGACCGTAGAGAATATCCCAAATTTTAGTAGTAGTAGCTGAATTTTTCTAATGAACTCTAGAGACCCCGAGCCTAAAGATAGTTTAATATCTTGTTTGTCTTTACCTATGCTTAACCTTCCTTTAACACTAAACATTATTTTTATGAACTCTTTCACGGATTCAAGCGGCGAATAGAAAATCTGTTCACTAATGTACATTAACTTGTTTTTAGCGCTCAGAGACCCCCCAAGAAACTTTTTAAGTGCATTTATTAGCGCCGCATCTTGAATATATATTATCAAACCTTCGTTGTTTTCGTTAACTGACACTATGTCCGCTTTAGCATTAAATGCTTTTACTCCTCTTATCAAAACCTCCGAAAAACATTTTTCATCTTTATCAAGTCTAACTTTGATCAGATTGTTCTTGCTATCTAAGTAACCCTTGAACACAATTAATGATAGTAGAGATAACTGTTCTGGAGTCCAGTTATATTTCGTGGTGTGCGGAATAGTCTCTGGAACCAAGAGAAAATCTCCTTCTTCAAGCTGAAAGCTGTAATACGGCTCTACAGGTATCCTGTTCGGCTTTCGGCTACCAGAGAATGCTTTTTTGGATCTTTTGATAACCATATGTATGTGCTTTGAAGACGCCCTTAGGATACCAAAGTCTGTGGTTATCTCATATATTTCGGATACCTCTTTTTCGATGGGATTTGATGCCGATCCACCACAGTAGAGTCCAACAAAATTACCTTTCTTTAGCTCGTCTACTATCTCTTTAATAGTCTTTACTCCTCCGTCAGATAATACTATCAGGGTGTCTGGCGTTAAACACTCGTCAAATATAGCCAGCTCAAACTCTTCTTGTATATGTTCAATATACTTAACAGCACTATTGTAGATTGCTACGGTAATTGGTTTTACATTTTTTATACCTTCACCAAGGTACCCAATGTACCCTGCTTTAATACCTAAATATTTTTGAAGATAATTTTTCCATGTAGCGGCCAGCTCTCTAGTCGTAACCAGGATTATTGTAGGTTTTTTCAGATTCACTATAGCCTGCATCGCTATGAAGGATTTACCTCCTCTCGTAAAGATAGCGATGGTGCCTCTTTTGTTTTTAAACCATTTTTCATAGGCATATTTTTGATGGGGCAGAAGGGTAAAGGATGGCTTTATATTAATATTTATGTCGGATAACTCTTCAACTTTATTTTCTACTTCAAATCCCTCTTCAGATAACACATGAAGAACCTTGTCGATCAGACCCATACTGGTGTGTACTGTCTTTTCCTTATAGTTTATTTTCATATAGGTGAACTTTCTTTCAATTAACTGTGTTTCTTGAAAATTTCCCTGCTCGTCGAAGATAGGTTTCTCGATAAAATATTTTATTGTACAGGCTTCCTTGAGTTTATTTAAAATATGATCATCCATCATCCTAAACGAGATTTTCAATAACCCCTTTTCTCTAGAGATAATACAGTGTTTCATTTTCTGTATGGCCTTAGTTAATTCGCCGACATCGTAGCGGAGTGTAATGCCTTCACTTGAGAGTATACTTGTAACTTCACCAAGATATCCTATACTACGTAGCCTAAAGACACCCTTTTCATAGACACAGTACTTGCATAGCTTTCTGAAAGCATCCCTACCTATTCTTCGTGGTAGAGTAAAGCTTAGATCCTCTAAGTTAAGTTCACAGAAATCTGCTACCTGTTGTCCAAAAACTGTATCGAGAAACTCATCAAGGTTTTCTAAATTACTTATAATGGAATATTTCTTCAGCTCATCGAAAATTTTTAGGGCCTCTTCTTTTGTTAAAACATTGGTGGATAATTTTTCGGGTACAAGTATCCAGCTTTTATCCTCTACATTGTACTCCGCGATTTTCCTAACTATATTTAGAAAATTTTTAAATTCTTCATTGGATAACCCTCTTCGTGCCCTTATGACGATTACTCCCATCACCTATCACTCATATACTTCAAGATAATTTAATCATTACGGGGATTCAATATAGGTCAGCCTATGGAGGGGAGCAGTCACTGTTTCCCCATTCACCTCCTTCATCACCCCTTAAACCAAGCACATTAATCAACTGCTTTTATGGCTCAGAGGTACTTTCCGTTCGTCACTATTCAGCAAGGCGCTTTTCTTCATAGCCTAACGATTCTATTATCTTATTTCTCTATCTAAATTATTTATCTTCCGTCAGACCATTAATTTAGAGACTAAAATTTTTAAAGTAGGATTTCTATAGAAAATGCCTTTAGCTGGTAGCTTGAAGGTGGTTCCATGGCATATTACCCTAAGAGACTATTCATATCACGATGCGTAGTATGCGGTAAACCGATCTATAAAGGCGACGAAGCATACTATTGTACCAGAGATAAAGTATACATTTGCCCCATTTGCTCAAAAAGCCTACACTCCAAATGTCCCATCTGCCAATCCCAATTAGAACTAATATAGCCCATTTTACTACACGTTCTTATTCAATGTATTTTTGCATTTTATAAATATATATCAGTCTATCTACCCGATTCCACTAGTAGCTCTGAAACTGCTATAGCTTCTAAGGTATTATAAAACAGCTGTCAACAAAAGGCTACACTGTAGAGGTCTTTGACACTCTCCCTGCTGAAGCAGGGGGCTTTCCCGCCGAGAATTTTGTAAATGTATCCCGGTTTTGGTGTTAAAAGATAAAAGCCCTTAAACTTCTGATAGTTAAGACGTCAGAGTTTAAATTAAATGACTTCTGGGGATTCAAATGGAAACCTTCGAAAACGTCGAGTTTAGGAGGAATATTAATTAAACGGTTGTATAATTGGGATTAGCTAGGTTAGCTGGAGTATAGAGGAAATTAAACTGTTTTACCTGTTTCTGAAACCAAAGGATGATTATGTACCTCGACTTTGAGAAAATTAATTAGTGGACAAAAGTCATTGCATATATTACAATGAGTGCATTTTTCCGGCTCCACTGTAAGTTTACCATTCTTGATGCTTAAAGCTTTACTAGGACAGGCATTTACACACAACTTGCATCCGGTGCAGAAGAGACTACGGACAAGCATCCATGATACTAGCTTCGCGATCTCACTTATGTCGATCCCTTTCCCCAGTCTTATAGTAAATGTTCCGTCTTCCTCTAGCTTCACTTCAGCCCTAAAGTTATTTGCTTTGACTGTGAATTCGATTTCACCTTCACCAGCGGTCTTCCATTTTTCAGCGTATATGGGTAGAATAGGGAGA
>QMRH01000027.1 GCA_003650675.1 Thermoprotei archaeon
AGTCCTTTGCCATTCGTCACGGAAGCAAATCTTGGCTTGGCAGCGGCTGTTGTTGATTGGATTAAAGGTATGCCTGCTACACGAATATTTGCAGATTATCCGGGATCTAACACTGCTCATGATCATGTTGCCAGGTTTGTGAATCACTATCTTCAGAAAAAATCATAGAATTTGGTTTAAAACATGGTTATGGTCAACCTATCAAGATAGACGGAGTTGTAGCTTTTCACCCATGGTTATACGAAAACCCCTATCTAAGGATTATGCTCGTAGAAATGATAAGCCGGAGTTATCATACACACCAGCGGGTCTTATAGGACGTGGTTGAAGTTTTAAAAATAAAATGGAAATTCAAACTCATTGATAAATTAAAGATAGTTGAAGGTCTAGAAGGTTGAGGAAATTCTTGGATGGAGGATCACGTATCCATGGATTCTCAAGTTTCTTACCAACTCTGCATGCACATTTTCTAGGATTGTGGAAGGGTAGATGGTTTTGATGTGTAAGAATTTTTCTATAACGTATTCGAAACGGGCCCGCCGGGATTCGAACCCGGGACCTGCGGCTCCGAAGGCCGCCGCTCTATCCTAGCTGAGCTACGGGCCCTTGGCTTATTCTGGAGGATTAGTCGCTAAAAACTATTTCTGTTCCGATGTGTTCTCCAGCTAGTATTCTTAAAATGTTTTTGGGTGGGTTTCCGTTGAAGACTATGGTTTTGATTTTGGATCGCTTTATCAGTTTTATGGCGAAGCTGTCTAGGAGGGGGTAGGTTCCAGCAGATATTTTCTGTACGATGTATTTTTCGGCTTCTTCTATGTGGAGACGGGGCAAGAGTTTTGCGTTTGGGTCTGTTTTCGGGTCCGAGGTGTAAACCCCGTCAACGGTTGTAGCCAAAAGCAGTAGGTTGGCTTTGATAGCTTCGGCGCAGAGGGCTGCTACGGTCGTGGTCGACTGGCCTGGTTCGAAGCCGCCTGTAACTATTATCTTGGCATAAGGTAGATGGCTTTCCAAGTCGTCTATGGATGATGGAATGTACTTGAGTGAATTATCGATGAAGTATGCTAGTATTAGGGCATGGATTCTGGAGACCTCTATTCCTATACGGTCTTTTTGAAGCTCCGTGAAGCCCAGCTTCCTTCCTACGTGAATGTAATGTCTAGCTGTTTCGCCGCCACCTGCAACTATTACTATTTTCTCTGTTTTCTCGGAAATTTGGGCTAGAACATCTTTTAGACTTGAAATATATTTGCAGTCTATGTGCCCCGGCTTAGGTGATAGTAGATGTCCACTTATCTTCAACACTATCCTCATTTTACCCCCCTGTCTCAAAATAAACATCCCCCAATATAAGTACTTGGAAATTTTCATGGAAACCCATTTTTGGGAATAACTTAAATTAAAGAAACGTAAAACCTTCGTGGGGTATGTAATGAAAAAAGGTCACAATGAAATGAGTGAAGTAGAGAAATACAAATTGAAAAGGTTGATAGAGGAACTTAAAAGTAAGAGGGGTAGAGGCACCGAGCTCATCTCTTTATATATTCCAGCCGGTAGACCATTGGCAGATATAATGAATATCCTTAGACAGGAGTACTCTACCGCTACGAACATAAAGGATAGAACTACGAGACACCATGTTTTAGATGCACTTACAAGCGTTATGCAACGGCTTAAATTGTTTAGGACTACTCCTCCAAACGGGCTGATAATATTCTGTGGGTACGTTGTCAGGGGGGCTCCGGGAGACGAGAAGCTGGAAATCCACGTACTTGAACCCCCATACAGGTTAAAGGTGTACCTGTACCGATGTGACTCTGTGTTTCATACGGAGATCCTTGAAGACATGTTGGAAGAAGAGGAGGTCTATGGCTTTATAGCTGTGGATAGAAGCGAGGCTGCCTTTGCTATTCTGAGAGGCAAAAACCTGGAGATAGTAGAGAAGATAACTTCAGGGGTGCCCGGTAAACATAGGGCTGGAGGGCAGTCGGCCAGACGCTTTGAAAGAGTTATAGAACAGTTGGCCCATGAATTTTATAAACGAATAGGGGAATACGCTGAAAAAATATTCCTCAATGTAGCTGGGTTAAAGGGTATAGTTATAGGTGGGCCTGGCTTCACTAAAAACGAGTTTGTGGAAGGCGATTACCTACACTATGAATTGAAAAATAAGGTTCTAGCTGTCTTAGATATAGGGTACAGCGGTGAGGAGGGGATCTATGAGCTACTTAGAAGATCCCAGGAGATACTTACTGACGCTAAGTTCTTCAGGGAACGCCAGCTAATGCAGGAGTTCCTCGACCATATTGTGAGAGATACGGGTTTAGCGGTCTACGGCTACAAGGAAATTCTCAAGGCTCTTCAAATGGGGGTAGTAAAAGTCCTTCTCGTCTCCGAAAAAGTCAACCTACTGTTCATGCGGCTAGTTTGTCCCCGCTGTGGACATGTAGTCGAGGAGGTAGCTAAAGAGGACGCCCCTTCCATAGACAAGAAATGTCCGAAATGCGGCTCAATTATGGCGGTTGAGGAGGAGAAACAGTTAATAGATAAACTCCTTGAGCTTGCTGAACAAACAGGGGCAGAGGTGGAGATAGTTTCTTCGAGAACGGAGGAGGGTGAGGCCCTTAGAAGATCTTTTGGAGGTGTAGCAGCAATACTCCGTTTCAGGATGGAACTTTAGTGGAAAAATGTATAGAAATAAGTTTCTCAAGAAAAGAAATCTGGAGTTATTTCTGGAAAGAATACCGGAGGCTGTTGAACCCAAGCTTAAATTCGAGCAATACACTATACCCTCCGATCTTGCCGCTACTATACTCTGGATAATAGCGTTTGGGGAAAAGAGGATCGAAGGCAAGAAAGTGTTGGATCTGGGATGCGGTACAGGTAGACTAGGTTTAGGCGCCGCCGTACTGGGCGCCCAATTGGTGGTGGGTGTGGACATAGATTATCGTCTCGTCTCCATAGCACATGAATCTGCAAAAAAACTGGGTTTAGTCGGGTCGTTTGAAGCGGTATGTGCTGACGTATCTCTGCCTCCTTTTCGCTGTAAAGTCGATGTTGTAATACAGAATCCTCCTTTCGGAGTGTATCATAAAGGCTACGACTTAAAGTTCCTTAAGTCCGCTTTCCAGCTCTCAAGTATAGTGTACTCCCTACATAAGTCGACGACAGTAGACTATATAAGGGATGTTGCAAGAAAGGAAGGTTGGGAAAGTAGGATACTTATGAGAGACTACTTTAGGATAAAGCAGAGTTACTGGTTTCATAGGAAGAAAAGCCACCTAGTTAAAGTGGCTTTAATAGCTTTCGAAAAGGTGGCGTAACGTGAAGGAAGGTAGTATAAAAAGGGATATAGTAACTCCAGGGGAAACCCTCGCGGTTATAGAAGAGTTTTTCCCGGGGGAAAACACGCTGGAGAAGAAGGGTGAAATTAGGTCGCTCATAGTGGGTCTAATACAAGCAGACTTTAATAGGAGGGTAATTTCGGTTAGAAAGGCCCGGAAGAATCGTCCTCTCCTGCCGGAACCCGGAGACGTTATCTATGCTCTGGTGCAGACGGTTAAAGACGGGGTTATCGCGATAAATGATATAATTGAAATAGAAAACAAGGGGGTATTATCCGTACCCTTCACAGGTATACTTCATGTTTCGGAAAGCAGTAGTAGCTACGTGAAAAGCTTATATGAGATTCTAAGGCCCGGAGACTTTATCCGCGCAGTAGTTGTTGGACGTATGAAGGGCCCTCCCTACAGGCTGTCTATAAAGGGACGAGACTTCGGGGTCATACTTGCTCGCTGTAACTTCTGTCTCAGGTATCTGAGGCTTAAGGGAGGCCAGCTATACTGCGGCAGATGTAAGACGACTTTACGTAGGAAAATTTCACTCTACTACCTGTTTAAATAAAAGGAGGTTTGTACCGTGGTTAGGTTGAAAATGTTTGAACAGTCGCTGACGTTGAGGATCGAGGATGAAGAGCTGCTTAAAAGCTTTCTGGATCTGCTTTCAAAGAGGATTCGAGGAGTACAACTACATGTTTTCACCAGACAAAAATGGGTCAAAATAAAATTCTATGGGGGTTTAGACGAGGTAAAGTATTCTGTAGAAGCTGCGCGAAGACTGTATAGGGAGCTTCTTCGGTCAAAGTATCCCGATAAGGCAGGCTACTATAACTATAATTTAGCAACCCTATTGAGCGAAGCCAACCTACAGATAGCCATACCTCCAACCCTGTTGGTGAGAATCCTACATTACAATGGCTATAGGTCGGAGGTTGATGGAACTCTTTTAAGGACACGCGCACCACGTGAGGTCGTGATAAAGTATGCCGAAAAGCTATCCCAAGTTTACTATGAAAGCCTGCGAATACCGTTAACACCTACTGCACGTAGAGCCGTAGCATATTATAGTGTGGTTAAGGGCGTCGAGCCCGGGAACTCTGTAGAAAACCTGTTAAAGAAAGGTATTCTTTCGGAAAGAAGGGGGGTCCTCCATTTGACCCGTAATATTAATGAAGTACTTGAAGAAATAGATAAAGACGTTGGGGGAGAGTGTTAAATGGTTTTTGAGCCTTTAGAGATAAGGGTGCTTGAAAAGACCGGGTGTTCTCTCGAACTGGAGGTAAAAGGCGAAGGACATACATTACTCAACATGCTGGTGGATTTTCTAAACAGAAGACCTGACGTAGAGTATGCTAGCTACGTAATTGAACATCCCTTAGTGGGTACACCTAGGCTTTTAATTAGAACTAAAAACAGGGATCCAGTTGAGGTCTTGGATGAAGCGCTAGATGAAATTGAGAAGCTGTTAAACACTTTTTACCTTGAGGTCGAGAAGACACTCCATGCTAAAAGATAATTTAAAAGA
This sequence comes from Thermoprotei archaeon, assembly GCA_003650675.1. Classification (GTDB taxonomy): domain Archaea; phylum Thermoproteota; class Thermoprotei; order Thermofilales; family B20-G17; genus B67-G16. Next base: position 4,861 of record QMRH01000027.1, read on the forward strand.
AGATACTTTTGCAGAGAAGGATCTAGCCAGGTTAGGCGATGCCATAGTAAATTTAATTGCAAGCGCTATCCTAACCCTATATGCCGGTCTACCTAGGGGTGTAAAGGTCTCCAACAAAGTTTTAACACGGGTTTACAATAATATTTTTAAGGGAAAGGCTCCGCCTAACAGGGATAAAGCCACCTTCATAGAATATTGTTTTGCATATATATGGCTTAAACGAGATGTATCTATCGATGACATGATAAAAAATGCATTTCACTACATCAAAGAGAAGATGCATGCAAAGCCAACTGAAAAAGAGGAGTATATCTTAGTAGAAGCGTTAACCCATCTACTCGAACGATACCTAGGAGAATAGGATGGAGGATGTGGGGCCTCGGGGATACCCCTTTTCATCGACGGCGATAGCCTTCTCTGGGAGCGACCGTGAGGCCCCAAATACATTACCATTAAAAATCTTATGAATTTTCCGTTTGCCCCACTGTTTTATTTATCCCATTTGAAACTATAGCATTCACACATCTGTGATAGGACCTCCATTCACCCATAAGGAGATCAACAAACCTCAATATCACCTACTATGACCCTGCACAGCCTTCACGTAAAGTATTTTTCTATAAGTGCGATCTATTGACCCGTCTTCCACTATTCAAAGTGAGTTTTAAGTACTCCAGTATACTAGTTTTTTCAAATATTCTATTTTCAAAATATTCCTTGATTTTCGCCCCCAAGTTTTAGTGTATTTATTTTAAATAAAACCTTATTTTCGGAACATTCCTAACACGCCCCGGCCGGGATTTGAACCCGGGTTCTGGCGGGTGACAGCCGCCCATACTAGACCTGGCTATACGACCGGGGCTACTAGTTAGGCTTTATAGCAGATTTATTAATTTTTCTCTCCTATTTTACAGCTGTGTATAATATATTAGTTTCATAGGTCTCTGAACAGGCTTTTTTGGAGTGTTATGTAACTTAATATCCTTAGCGAAAGAGTGTGGCTTACCTATGGCTAAGGCTAAAGAAGTAAGAAGAGAAGAGTCCATACCTGTGTTTGAGGAAGATTACCTCAGGGAGAGGGATTGGGAGGTTAAGGAGAACGCTAATACGAACTTCTCGTATAGTAACTTTAGGAATTTCCTTTTCGAAAAAATAGTTAAACAACCTGAGGTTCTAAAGAATTATTTACCTGCGGATGCTATTGACTCGCATTTCAATGGATGGATTCATATCCACAAGCTACCTGATAGCTTGTGGATACCATATTGTATAGGATGGAGTTACAGAAGGATACTTAAGCTGGGTCTAAAGACTCCGGGCATCATATCGAGGCCCGCCAGACACTTCGATACCGCTGTAACACATTTAACGAACTTCTTTTTCATGACGGCGCAAGAGTATACAGGCGCCCAAGCTGTAAGTGCATTTGACCTTTATGTGGCACCTTTCGTACTGAAAGACGGTTTAGACTACAGGAGAATAAAACAGGTTTTGCAGGGGATGCTTTTCGAACTGAATTATCCTGCAAGAGCGGGTTACCAAAGCCCCTTCACCAACATTACCCTGGTCCTCGATACAAGTAGCGATATGCTTGAAGGAGAAGCCTACATAGGCGGCAAACCGGTAGGGAGGCTAGGTGATTACGTTGATGAGGCTATAATGGTGAACAAAGCGCTTTTCGAATTATATCTCGAAGGCGACGCATTTGGACAACCCTTTACATTTCCCATCCCGACTCTGATGTTAACCAAAAATTTCGATTGGAATGGTAGACGATGGGGGGAGCTTTCGGATCTAATATTTGAGGCTCTAGCGGAAAAAGGTACAGCATACCTGTTAAACGGATATGCGAGCAACGTCGAGGCCTTATACGCCATGTGCTGCAGGCTTACAGCCGACATAAACCACGTTTTAAACCACTCCTCTGACAAGTTATTCTCCCTGAAGCTGGATTATAGGAAAGAAGAAGACGCCATGGAGATGTTTCTAAAGAAAAGGGGACGGGCTTACGGTATATGGGCTCTACCTGATGCAACGGGAAGCATAGGCGTAGTAACAATAAACATGCCTAGACTTGCAGCCTTGAGTAAGGGAGAATGGGAGGTTTTCGAGGAGCTATTGTACAGTAGGTTGGAGACTGCTAGAAAAACCCTGTTAACGTGGCGCAAACGCTATGAAAGGAACCTTAAAGTAGGATTAATGCCGATGTCGAAAATCTATCTAGGACACTTCAACCACCACTTTAACACCTTCGGTATCATAGGTCTTCCGGAGGCTGCTGCAAACTTCATGAGGAATCCGAAGGTATGGTTTGAAGGATCTGAAAATGAAATGCGTGAAGCCGTGGACATCGAGAAGCGTATGGTTTCGCTTGTCCGACGCTACGCGGAGGAATACGAGCATCTAGACGGATATTTGTATAACGTCGAGGAGATTCCAGGAGAAAGTACTGGATATAGGCTTGCGAGAATAGACATGCAGATGTTCAAGGAGGAGTATGAGAAGGGTGAAATATGTATACCTAGCGACGGGATAGCGGTTTTCTACAGTAACTCGGTTGTGCCCTATTACGCGGATATACCTATTTATCAGCGGGCTATATGGGAGGGTGAAGTGCAACAGGAGTTTACTGGAGGGGTTATGATGCACCTCTTTCTTGGAGAACGCCCTGACCCGAAGTCTCTCAAAAACCTTATTCATCGTATTGTAACAAACACTAAAGTTACGTACTTCAGCATAACACCTACGCTGACCGTTTGTCAGAAATGTGGATGGAGGGCTGTAGGTAGCTTTGAGAAGTGTCCAAAATGTGGCAACGAGCATGTTGACGTTTGGAGCCGTATAGTTGGCTACTATAGGCCGTTAAGAAACTGGAATCTAGGGAAAAAGGCTGAATATAAGTTACGTGTACAATATTCAATGAGGTAGTATTGAAACTGTGGATGCTCGTTGGAGGCTGGGTTGAAACAAGCCTTGTAGATGTACTTGAACACGTTTCTTTTACTCTTTGGCTCAGCCACTGCAATTTCAAATGTCCATGGTGTTCTAACTGGGCTATGGCCCGTGGATTAAAGAAAAATATAGTTTCCCTTGATACGATTTTGAAGAAGGTGGTGAACGCAGCACCTTTCATCGACTATTTTCATGTAACAGGAGGGGAGCCTACACTACAGTATAAGACTCTTTACGAGCTCTTTAAGAAAATCAGGCGATCGACTGGGGTTTTATTGAGTCTCGACACAAATGGTTCGCTTCCCTACGCCCTTAGAAAACTATTACCCTTGTTAGACCATGTTGCCATGGACGTCAAAGCGCCTTTAGGAGACATCATGAAATACAGTAGGGTGGTAGGGTTATCTCCCTCCCTTACACGAAAAATCATTCCACTTATACGCGAAAGCCTGAAAATAATCGAAACCGTTCCCTTCCTGGAGATACGCACAACGATAGTTCCAGGCCTTGTGGAGGAAAAAGAGGTTGTCGAGGTCGCCAGATTTCTACATAAAGAGCTTAAGTTGAAGCCTAGGGGTGAAAGAGCGGTTTTCGTGGTACAGCAATTTATACCATATGAAGGTGTCCCAAAAGAATATTCGTTGAAGCCCAGGACACCGCCTAGCATTGTCAGAGAAATAGCGTTAAAAGTGGCTGAAGTGTTAGAGGAATTCGAGGTATATTATAGGACCTTGGAGGACGGCTCTAGGAAAATTAAATGACATAGCTGGGAAGTAAAATTATTTATTTAGGAATATAATGTCCCTGCATAAGGTTTAAAACTGGGAAATATAGGAAAAATAAGGAAGTGGGGCCCGTCGTCTAGTGGACTAGGATGCCGCTCTGACGAGGCGGAGATCCGGGGTTCGAATCCCCGCGGGCCCATCCTATTTTCATTGCTCTCTCCCGCGAAATTTATATAGTAGATGAAAGCATTTTTTCGAGAAATCAGGAGGTGTATAGGAAGTGTCATCTAAAAAACCACACATAAATCTGGTGGTAATAGGTCACGTAGACCATGGGAAATCGACGACCATGGGCCATCTGCTCTATCTCTTAGGGCAAGTAGACGAAAGAAAAATGAGGGAAATAGAGGAGACGGCTAAGAAAACCGGGAAAGAAACCTGGAAATGGGCATGGATCCTAGATAAATACAAGGAAGAGCGGGAACGAGGCTTAACAATAGACCTCGCCTACCTCAAATTTGAGACCAAGAAATACGAGTTCACTTTAATTGACGCTCCAGGCCACAGGGACTTCATAAAGAACATGATCACGGGTGCTTCGCAGGCCGACGCAGCCCTACTTGTTGTTTCAGCTAAAACCGGCGAATACGAGGCTGGAGTAAGTGCGGCTGGACAAACAAGGGAACACATTTTCCTTGCGAAAACCATGGGTATAAACCAGATAGTTGTCGCCATAAATAAGATGGATGAAGTTGAATGGAATAAAAACCGTTACGAGGAGGTTAAAGCCGGAATTCAGAAGCTTCTTAGAATGGTTGGCTACAACGTAAACAAGATACCGTTCGTACCTATCTCAGGCTTCCTCGGAGACAATTTAACTGAGAAGAGTGCTAACATGCCATGGTATGACGGTCCAACTTTATCAGAAGCCCTAGACACGTTTGAACCACCGCCCAGACCCATAGACAAGCCCCTCAGAATACCCATCCAAGACGTCTATACAATTACAGGTGTCGGAACAGTGCCTGTAGGTAGGGTTGAAACAGGAAAACTTAAAGTTGGAGACGTGGTTGTCTTCATGCCTGCAAACAAGTCCGGCGAGGTACGTTCAATCGAAACCCACCACACAAGGATATCTGAAGCAATTCCAGGCGACAACATCGGATTTAACGTTAAAGGCATTTCAAGAAGCGATGTAAGGAGAGGAGACGTAGCCGGGCATACCACCACACCCCCCACCGTTGCAGAAGAGTTCGTAGGCCGTGTTATCATACTATATCATCCAACAGCCATAGCACCTGGCTACACTCCAGTACTCCACGTGCATACAGCCACCATCCCGGTTAGATTTGTAGAAATACAGAAGAAACTTGACCCAAGGACAGGCGCCACAATGGAGGAGAACCCGCCATACATAAAGCAGGGAGACGTAGCTATAGTAAAGTTTAAGCCACTTAAACCCGTGGTGATCGAAAAGTACTCCGACTTCCCGCCACTAGGAAGATTTGCTATAAGAGATTCAGGTAGAACTGTAGCAGCCGGAGTGGTCATCGACGTCAAGAAGGCGGAGTTAAAGTAATCTAATAGCATTTTCAGCAAAATTTTCACCGGAGATGTACCGCCATGCCTCGCTTCGTTAGAATAAGACTCTCAAGCACGTCAGTAGAAAGCATAACACAGGTTTCCAACGAGATACGTAGAATGTGTGAAAGAACAGGGGTTAAAATGAGGGGGCCCATATTCCTCCCCACAGAGAGGATAGTAGTAACCGTCCGTAAGGCTCCTTCAGGGGAAGGAACACACACCTTCGACCACTGGGAAATGAGGGTTCATAAACGCGTAATAGACATGGAGGCTGATGAACGAGCTATACGGGAGCTCATGAGGATAAGAGTACCCCCCGACGTTAAAATCGAAATAAAGCTGGAAACCCGATAAGGTTTTTAAATAATATAAATGAGTTTTTACTATTCTCCATTGTAGCCGGGGTGCCCGAGAGGACTAAGGGGTCGGACACCCTTATGGGCCGGAGTTGAGATCCGATGCCTCTTTCGAGGCGCGTGGGTTCGAATCCCACCCCCGGCGTATAGGTTTCCCTGGGTGAATAGCTTGAAGGATAAAGGTTTTCGTTTTCTGGAACATGTAGCCGACGTGTATGTGGAGGCCTACGGTTCCTCCCTCGAGGAGGCGTTCGAGCATGCGGCCACTGCTCTATTCGAGGTAATGACGGATACGAGTAAAGTTAAGCCTGAGGTTGTTAAACGGGTTAAGGTAACGGGCTTCGACGAGTATTCACTGCTGTACAATTGGCTAGAAGAGTTACTTTATCTCTACGAGGTCGAAATTATTCTGTTTTCAAAGTTTAAGGTGCACATAACCAAGGTTAACGAGGATTTCTCGTTGGAGGGGGAGGCGTGGGGCGAACAATTTGACGATAAGAGACACGAGAAGCGCACCGAAGTTAAGGCCGTGACCTATTCGCAGATGGAGATATTAAGGAAGGAGGGGAAGGTCGTAGTCAGGTTTGTTTTAGACATATAGTAATATTAGTGGCGGAAGAATTATAATTCATGGGAAAATGTCTTTAAAAGGGGAGTTTCATGAGTAGTGTACCGTTAAAAAAGATTAGTGATGTAATATGGGAGATACCTAAAAGCTTCAGGCCGGGAATGAGGGTGCCGGTCAGGATTTTTGCAGACAAGAATCTACTGGAAAAAATGAAGAGCGATAGAACGCTTATACAGGCCTCTAATATAGCTCATCTACCTGGAATATACAAGTACTCCATAGTTCTACCCGACGGCCATGAAGGATACGGTTTTCCTATAGGAGGAGTAGCCGCATTCGACGTGGAGGAGGGTGTACTAAGTCCAGGAGGCGTAGGCTATGATATAAACTGTGGAGTGAGATTAATCAGGACGGATCTCACGGTTGATGAGGTTCGACCTCATCTACGCAGGCTATTGGATACACTATTTAGGTACATTCCCTCAGGTGTAGGGTCGACGGGCAGGCTTTCCCTAAGTATCGGAGAGCTGGACAAAGTGTTGGCGGAGGGCGTGGAATGGGCTATCTCCAAGGGATACGGTTGGAGCGAAGACAGCGAATATATCGAGGAAAACGGTTCAATGGACACAGCGGATCCAGACAAGGTATCGGCGAGAGCTAAATCAAGGGGTAGGGCGCAACTAGGAACCCTGGGTAGCGGAAACCACTTCCTCGAAATACAAGTTGTAGACAAGATATACAACCCGGAGGTAGCTAAAATCCTTGGAATATATGAGGAAGGTCAAATTACCGTCATGATACATACTGGGAGCCGTGGATTCGGCCACCAGGTTTGTAGCGACTATTTAAGGGTAATGGAGAGGGCTATGAGGAAGTACGGGATCAGGGTCCCCGACAGAGAGCTAGCCGCCGTACCCGCCAACAGTAGGGAGGCTGAAGACTACTTTGCTGCAATGTCGGCTGCAGCCAACTTCGCCTGGACCAATAGACAGCTTATACTACATTGGACTAGACAGGTCTTCCAGAACATTTTTCACAGGTCGGCCGACGAACTCGGCATGAAGATAGTATACGATGTAGCACACAATATCGCCAAGCGTGAAAGACATAAGGTCAACGGAGAATACAAAACAGTCTACGTTCACCGGAAAGGCGCTACCAGAGCTTTTCCACCCGGACACCCAGATATACCATCGAAATACAGGTCCATTGGACAACCTGTACTCATACCAGGTTCCATGGGGTCGGCATCCTACGTGCTTATAGGTACTTCTAAAGCCATGGAGATTTCCTTCGGTTCCACCGCCCACGGGGCTGGAAGACTCCTCAGTAGATCGAAGGCCATTAGAACATATAAGCCCCGAGAAGTGGAGGGTGCTTTAGCTAAGAAGGGAATACTCATACGTGCGGCAACCCTTAGAGTGATATCAGAGGAGGCTCCCGGAGCCTACAAAGATGTGGACCGGGTGGCTGATGTAAGCCACCGTGTCGGCATAGCGACAAAGGTGGTAAGGCTCGTTCCAATAGGTGTTACCAAGGGATAAAGGTTATAAGTGGATTACGAAAAAGGCTATGGGAAATGGTATGGCAGAAGAAGGCGATATAGAGGTACAGGAAGAGTTAATGGAAGAATATCCAACAACCACGCTCGACGGAGAAGAAATAAAGTTATTTGGGAAATGGCCGCTTAAAGGCGTAGAGATAAAGGATCCTGGATTAAGAAGATATATCAGCCTAAAACCGGTCTTCCTTCCCCACAGCGAAGGAAGACACGAAAAGAGAAGGTTCGCCAAATCCAAGGTACCCATAGTAGAGAGGCTCATAAATCAAATGATGCGGCCAGGTAGGAACGCTGGAAAGAAACACCTAGCCACCAATATTGTAAGAAGAGCTTTTGAAATAATACACCTTAAAACCGATGAGAACCCAATCCAAGTTCTTGTAAGGGCCATAGAGAACTCTGCACCACGGGAGGAAACTACACGCATAATGTACGGCGGGATACTGTACTATGTTTCGGTGGATGTCGCTCCTCAACGTAGAGTAGACTTGGCTCTACGCTTCATAGCCGAAGGTGCAAGGCTGGCGGCATTTAATAATCCCAAACCGATAGAAGAGGCTTTAGCGGATGAAATAATTGCAGCCGCCAACAACGATCCAAACAGTTATGCCGTAAGGAGAAAAGAGGAGATCGAAAGAATAGCTTTATCGGCACGGTAGGTAGTTACATTAATTTTATTATTTTATCATAATTTACCAGTTACCGTTATTTTAGCAAGCGATTGTCTTAATACCATCTCCGTTAAAATACTATGGGGTTTAAAATGAGTGAAGCCTTATGGGTGGAAAAGTATAGGCCAAGGGTTCTCGACGAGGTAATAAACCAAGATGAAATCATAAGACGACTCAAATACTTCGTTGCAAACAGGAGTTTACCTCACCTCCTTTTCGCAGGCCCCCCGGGAACGGGGAAAACCACAGCTGCCCTGGCCCTAGCCCACGAGCTTTACGGTAAAATATGGCGAGAAAACGTGTTAGAGCTAAATGCATCGGTGACGCCGGACACCCCCATAATGGTTAGGGTTCTAGGAACAGTTATCATGACCAACTTTCACGAACTTGACAAAATGGTTTTCGGGGACGACGAGGAGTCCGAGTATGCTATCCCAGTAGGGCTTGAAGTACTCTCGTTCGACCCCGTTAGCTATAAAGTCTGTTTTAAGCCAATCTCAGCTGTTGCACGACACAGGGCCACTACTGTTATTAAAATTAGGTATGAGGGAGGTGAAGTAAGAGCCACACCAGATCATTCAATAATGGTGTTGGACGAGGACGGTAACATCGTGTCTAGGCGAGCCGACGACCTCAAGCCTGGAGACTTTCTTCTATCATTTAAAACTAAGCTGAATGTCAGTAACGACCATAAACTTCCTGGATTTTACTCAGCTGAGGTAGCGGTCGGCTCTGGGAACGGTGTATCGAAACAGATGGTCCTGACTCTTAAATATCCAGGTGAATATTCTTTAATCGAAACGGCAACGGCGGCCGCTGAACCCCTACGAATAGGATTTGTATTTAATCTGCCCCTCGAAGCTAGAGTAGCCTTCCTAAAAAGATTTACGGGCAATGTATGTGGTAAATGGGGTGAAATTGCCAAATTCTCCTCCACCTCCCAAAAACTTTTAGTAGAGTTAGCCTGGCTGGCTAGAATAAGCGGTGTAGAAAGCTTGGTGTTCCACGGCGAAACACAGCTGATGCGGAGCAACACAATAAAACAGGGGAAAGCCGGTCTCCTGCCGGCAAAGCCTTTCATCAAGTTCTTCGAGGAAGTAGCGGATCATATAAGCGTTAACTGGAAGTATACACTGAGGCGTCAACTGTACGAGGGAGAAGAAATGGTCTCAAAGGAACTCCTCACAAAGATAATGGATGTGATCAATGTAGAGGAGCTCGACGACGATTTAATAGAAAAGTATTATCGGCTTAAAGGACTAGCCTCCTCCGACATCTATGCTGTTAAAGTAGAGTCCATAAAGCTGGAAAAATACGATGGATGGGTATACGATGTAGGTGTACCGGGTTCTGAAGTATTTTGGGGAGGGACTACACCACTCCTGCTTCACAACTCCGATGAAAGGGGCATTCAAACTATACGTGAACGCGTAAAGGATTTCGCTAGAACCATGCCCTTAGGGGAAGTGCCCTTCAAAATGATAATACTTGATGAGGCAGATAACATGACGAGCGATGCTCAACAGGCGTTAAGACGCATAATGGAGATGTTCTCTAGAACCACACGCTTCTGCCTGATAGCCAATTATCCGTCGAAGATCATCGAGCCCATTCAATCACGCTGTGCTATCTTCAGGTTCCAGCCCCTAAGGAAGGAGGATGTTATAAAACGGCTTAAGTACATAGCTTCACAGGAGAACGTAAAGGTCACAGAAGACGCATTCGAGGCAATATGGGAGATTTCCGGAGGAGACATGAGGAGGGCTATAAACACCCTTCAAGCCGCAGCAGCCATGGGGGGAGTTGTAGACGAAAAGGCGGTATACAGGGTTGTAGGAAAAGTTACTCCCACCGAGATACAGGAAATGTTGAAATATGCCCTTGAAGGCAATTTTATAAAGGCCCGTGAAACGCTTAGAGAACTCATGATCGAATACGGTGTCTCAGGGGTGGATATCATAAAGTTGATTCACAGGGAGCTTCTCAACCCTAAATCTAGCCTTCCTATACCCGAGGAAGCCAGAATAGAGTTAGCGGATCTAGCAGGGGAAATCAATTTCAGACTCATAGAGGGTGCCGACGAGGAAATACAGTTGAGCGCGTTTCTAGCTAAAATCGCACTCGTCGGCAAAAAGTATCTGTCCGGGAGGGTTTAGACTAGAGGATGCCGAAAAATATAGCTTTACCCTGGGTTGAAAAATACCGTCCTAAGAGAATTGCTGATGTGGTTGGAAACCCTGAGGCAAAAAACAAGTTTATAGCTTGGCTCAGAACATGGCTTACAGGAAAACCAAGCAAAAAGGCGGCCCTGCTTTACGGTCCCCCGGGCACCGGTAAAACAACCCTCGTCCATGCAGCTGCAAACGAGTATAGACTTGAAGTTCTCGAAGCAAACGCAAGCGATGTTCGAACCTCCGAGGCTCTTAGACGTAGGGTAATGTCCGCTATACGTGAGGTGTCGTTACTTGGATATAGGGGTAAAATCATACTGCTTGACGAGGTTGATGGAATAAACCCTGCGCAGGATAGAGGAGGCCTAGAAATGATCTTGCGGATAATTAGAGAATCAAGGCACCCCATCGTATTAACAGCTAATGATCCATGGGATCCAAGGCTCCGTACGCTTCGCCAAAATGTTGTTTTAATAGAATTCAAGAAAATACATCAACGAGATATAATAAAAGTGTTAGACAAGATTTGTAAACAGGAGGGCATTGAAGCCGATGCCAGAGTCTTGAAGGAGATAGCTAGAAAGGCTCAAGGGGACCTTCGAGCAGCCATAAACGACCTTCAGGCAGTAGCCTTCGGGAAGAGGAGGATAACGCTCAAGGATCTCGAGGTGGTCTGGGAAAGGGACGCTCAACAAAATATCTTTAGCCTGGTACGTTCAATCTTCTTGGCCAAAAGCATAGCCCAAGCCAGAATGGTTTTAATGCAACCTGACCTAGACTATGAGATGCTACTTCACTGGGTTTCCGAAAACATTCCATACCAGTATAGCGAAAGCATCGAGGCTATTGCAGAAGCCTACGATGCCCTATCCCGCGCAGACGTATATATGGGAAGAATCAAGAGGCTACAGAACTGGAGTCTTTTACCATACATGCTGGAGCTTTTAACCGCTGGTGTCGCATTGGTGAAACATAAGCCCAGGTTCAGGTTCACAAAATATAGCTTCCCTCAAAGGCTGAAACTATTGTCGATGACTAAAGAAAAAAGGAACCTTAGAGAAAGGATTTTAGAGGCTATAGCTAGAAAATGTCATGTATCCAAGCACGATGCAAACCTAGAATACCTACCCTACATAAAAATAATTTATGAAGAAAATCCAAAGGAAGGTAGGAAAATCCTTAAATGGCTTGGGGTAAGCGAAAGAAGCTTTAAAATGGTGACCAAACTCTAAGCATCCAACACTAAATCCTAGTCTCCCTAGAGAAACGGTAAGCTATAACTCTCTCAACCTTCTTGGCCGCATTTTAGGATTTTCGCTCAGCTACTATTGTTAACGATAAAGTGGAGGCGCTAAATAGATCCTATGCTAAGACATTTTTCTTGAAACTTCTAGCAGGTTTTTTAACGCGATAACTAGGCTGTTTCTCTCCTCTAGAAGGAAAATTCTGAGTTTACCATAACGTATCTCCTTTACTATACCCACCTTTTTAAGGTACTCGAGGTGTCTGACCACAGAGGTGTAGCTTAAACCGCTTTTTCTCATGATCTCTGTTAAGTTCAGAGCCCCATACTCCAACATTATATTTAAAACCTTTACTCTACCCTTCGACGAAAGCAGCTCTTCTAGGATCAAGGAGGGCTAGTCCTCCCACCGTTTTTTCTCGAGCACGACTTTAATGTACTTTTTAAGCTCTCTTTCAAGGTTCTCGAGGGGGATGCCTGGTATCTCTATTAGCGTGCTCTTTCCTCTAAAGCCTTTTCCGGAGAGTCTTGCCACGATAACTCCCATGTTCTTCAGGTTTTGGACGTACTCCCAGATCTTTGTATGTTTCCTTGGTTCAAGTCCATATTCTTCACAGAGCATGGAGTAGACTTCCTCCACCTGTCCAAGCCTAACATGCTTAACAGTCTTCATCCTCTTTAGAAGCTTAATAGCCGCTAACAATATCAAGGCCTCGTGGAGTTTAAGTGAACTTACATCCACATGGGATACAACCAGACTGCTGCTAAATGCCCGACGTACATCCTCCAGTGAAATGTATTTTCTACCCTCCATTTCAGCCAGTTTTCCAGCACGCCATAGGGTTTCTAGGGCGAGCCTAGCGTCGCCCTTACCCCCTTTATCCACACCTACAAGCTCACTTATCGTCAAGAGTACTTCTTCGCTTACAGCACTCGGATAAATGGCCTCCTCCACCTCTATCCTCTCCAACAATATATCGTATATTTGATCGGATGTGTAGGGGTTGAACCTTATTATATTGTGCATTAACGAGCTTCTAGCACTCTCCTCGAGTAAATGTAAAGCTGTTAAATCACGCATTATAAAGATGAAGCTGACCCTGTGTTTACCGCTTATCTCCTCGTCTGAAACCCTCGTCAAATCATATACGGCGTCGCTGCCGGAAGTATTGATCAAGTAGTCTACCTCATCCAGTGCTAAAATAAGGTACTGGTCTTTGTCCGCCAGCATGTTGGTTATTATTCCTATAAGCTCCTGGGATGAAAAACCCCTTGGAGGGATGGGTAGGTTAAGCATTTGAGACGTCTTCTTAAGTACCAGGAAGAGGGTTCTATCTTTATGGCAGTTCACGTGAATATAATGTATTCCCAGCCCCTTCCTCCTACAATACTCCTTAAGTTTAAGGCCGAAACGCTTGGCAACAGCCGTCTTCCCCGTTCCCACAGGGCCAGTAAGTATAACCTTCTGTGAAAAAGAGCCCGGGGTTCTTATAATGGGGGTAAACATTCCAGCAAGAGTTTCCAGGTGTTTTTTACGGTGAGGCAGATGGACGGGAACATAATCGATCGACAACTTTTCCTCATATTTGAAAATAGGGGATTCCCTCTCCCAAAGTTCCTCGAAGTCCATTCCCTCCCACTACCTTCAAAATATGATTAACCATAGACGATAATATACTTTTTCTTTAGTAATACATTACAATACAGTGATATATGAAAGTATTATTTATAACCCAGAAAAACAACTTTAACATGAACATGATGACTCTAGCCCTGTTGACCCCCAAAAGGGGGGTATGAAATAGATCTTGAGTGCTGAGCCTTCTTTTATAAACCCATACGGGTAGACCATAACCTCTCCACAATAAAATTACATTGATGTAATTTAAATGCATTCGGTTAACTCTATTCATGTGTAGATGTAGCCTTAGGTAAACTTAATATTTAGTTTTACCTAGCCATACCATAGGTGGCCCCGGTTTGCTTCTTAGAATAAAGGTTGGAAGAAAAGGCTATTCGCGAAGCTGTTGGTATTGATGAAGACGATGAAGTTATTATTGAAGTTAGAGGTGGAATCATATTTAAGCCAGCTAAAAAGAAAGTTGATATAGAAAAGCTTAGAGAGTCTCTAAGAAAGCATGTCGAGACTTTAAAAAGATAACTGGTAGAGTAGAGCCTAAACCCGGTGAATTAGCTCAAGCATTCCCTGAAGAGGAGTTTGAACGGTGAAAGTATTCATAGATGCACCTCTTCTCATATATTTCAATACATTAGCGAATTCTAGAGATAAAATCTTATATGAGAACTTCTACATAAAGGTCTCACACAGATTTCTTAACCGTCAAAAACTAAATCTGATGCTTAGTTATATGTTATCGATGAGAAATGAGAGTGCTGTTAGCACTTCCCCCGAATATACATACTTTAGAAATTTACAAAATAACAGGTATGAACGCACCGCCGTTAGGTTTAGCCTACATAGCTTCTGTGCTTGAAAAGGCAGGGCATAAGGTTAAGATTATAGATGCCCCTACCCTTAAAATGTCAACAAAAGAGTTTTTACATGAAGTTAAGTCATGGAAACCTGACGTAATAGGGTTGTCTTTAATAACACCAACAGCACCTAGTGGGTATAGGGTGATAAAGAAGCTTAAGAGAGAATTCCATGAATTACCCATAATTGTTGGAGGACCCCATCCAACATTTATGTTTAAGGAAGCCTTAAACGAAGGCGCTGACATCGTAGTTAGGTTTGAAGGCGAATACACGACATTAGAGCTAGTTAATACAATGGAGAAACATGGCGTAAACTACAGTGTGCTAAGGAAAATTAAAGGTATTGCTTTTAAAGATTCAAATGGGAAGTACATAGTAACAGAGAATAGGCCTTTCCTAGCAAATCTTGACGAGCTTCCATGGCCTGCAAGACACTTGCTACCCATGGATAAATACACTGTATTTAACAAACCAATAAGGATAGCTCATGTATTGGCAAGTAGAGGATGCCCCTACGGCTGCATGTACTGTAGTACATCATACTTTTGGGGTAGAGCTGTAAGGTTTAGGTCAGCTAAAAACGTTGTAAATGAAATAGAAAATCTAGTTGAAAACTACGGTATAAAATCCGTAGTTTTCGCAGATGATGAATTAACAATGAACAGAGTATTTATTGAGAACTTCATTAAAGAAATTAGGGAAAGAGGTCTTGATATAACTTTTGCATGCGGTTCTAGGGTTGACCATGTAGATAGGGAGCTTATTAGAAAGCTTTATGGCAATGGATGTGTTATGTTATATTTCGGTGTTGAATCAGCATCTCAGGAAACAATAAACAAGATAGGTAAGAGAATCACTTTAGACCAAGCAGTTAAAGCCTTTAAATGGGTTAAGGAGGTAAAGGGAGCAGCTAGCGGAAGCTTTATCTTAGGTTTTCCATGGGAAACAGTAGAGGATATGAAGAAAACAGTAGAGTTCGCAATAAAGCTTGACCCAGACTATGCACAGTTTACTGCATTAACACCTTACCCGGGAACACCACTCTATAGATTTGCTAAGCGATTCGGGTTGATTGTTGATGAGAATTGGGAGCACTATACTACGATAAAACCTGTTATGAGAGGTTTTCACTTCACGCTTACCGATCTTAGTGAAATGCTAAAACATGCTTATAGACGATTCTATTTGAGATTTAAGTTTATCTGGAGAGAGCTTAAAGCAGGTAGGTTAAGGGATATAGCTTCTATCTTAATGAAAGAAGCCTCTCGAGCATTAGCGGAAGCCTTTAAAGAGGCGATCTAGTATGAGCAAACGAGCCGGTATAAGTTCATTACACCCACTTCATAATAGAGCTTGTAAATGACGTAATAAGGTTGGGTGGCTACGGGGATTTTCTCTACACCGTCTCCTCCTCCGCGTTCAAACTGAGACCCCTCTTGGCCCCAACGGTCCTCATGACGTAGGCGAGGTCTTTCTCGATTCTCCTCAGCTCTCTGGCTATCCTCTCGTACTTTTCATCGAGCTCGCGGACCAAGCTGAACATCTGATCAAACTGGCCGTCGAGGGTGAGATCTCGCTAGCGATATCCTCGGAGGCGTACGACGACGCGATTACAGCTTTCAGGTCAAAGGGCGTCGAGACCAAAGTCATTATAGATGTTTTAGAGAAGTGGGTCTCTATACCTCACGAAACCCTACCAGTAACGGTCGAGGTCGCAATTGAGGCTTTTAGGCTTTACAGCCGGCACGGCGGGCCGAGGAGGCTACACTACTTCGACGCGTTCCACGTCGCAACGGCGAAGCACTACAACCTACCCTTAGTGACGAGCGACAGGTACATTATAGAAAACTCTCGGGAACTAGGTATAAATGCTATTAACCTAGAAAATATTAACAACAGTAGATAAAGCCGTTACAGTTACATAGCCCCTATACCCCGGACAAGGGTTAGGATAGCTTTCAGGTGTATTTTTCGATGAAGTCTTCTTCGTATATTATGTTTCCTGTTTCTTCGTTTAAATCTTTTAGGAAGTTGATTAAGGCGGTGTCTCTTGTTAGGAATAATAGGTTGCGTGTGAGGGATGTTGTGTAAAGAAGTAAGTCTATTAAGTCTTTAAATCCCTTTCTTTTTAAGTCAAGTGCTTTCATATATCCCTCAACAGTTGGATGGGCTAGTTTAAATTCTTCCCTGATTAAGGAAAGTCCGGCGGCCACCACGTCATAATCGTACCCTACTTTAGCTATTTTACCCAGAATTTCAAGGATGTTAAACTCCGTATAGTAAAAACTGGCTTTCTTTTCTCTTCCTAGTTCTCTAAGAACTATCAATGCTTTATTTATACCCTCAACCTCTACACCGATTATTGGCAGGATGTAAGTTGAGTCTAGGAGAATCCTGAGCTCAGTCGAAGAGCTCACTCTGAATCTCCTCGGACTCCCTTTCAAACTCTTCAAACGTTGTTTTAGCAAACTTCGGCCCTTTTAAAGCTAAATCAAAGGGATTTGGTACAGGCTCTAAAATTATCTTGGAGTTCTCCACCCTTATCTTAACGAAATCTCCCTCCTTTATCCCTGCTGCTTCTACTATCGCCTTAGGTAGATATAAAGTGAACTTTTTCGAGATCCTCACCTTTATCCCAGATTTCACATATATCCCAGAATATACGGAATACCCAGTTATAAAAGCTTTTTGAGTAAAATTCCTTTTTTCGAGGCTTAGCCAAACTATACCGTTAGATTTGAAACAGCTTGACTATCCACCTTTTCTATCCCTTTAAGGGAATTTACAATGTTTTCTGAGATTTTCGGTGGTCTTCCTCCTATCAGGACAGAGGGTTAATAGCTTTCTATCCTTTGGTAAGACAGAAAATTGAGATTGGAAAAACTAAAAATCAGTATATCAGCCCTAGTTTAAATTGGGTATTTAGGATGGGATTTAAAGGCGATCCTCTTGTGGCCGTCTACGGAGATTAGTCGGCATACCAGTCCACACCCGATCCTTAAACCTCTATATTATCTTCATGACTAATGGATAGCCAATAAGCTTTAGATCGACTATGGTAAACCCGTTCTTAAGCCAGAAATCTAGGGGTGGTTGCCCGTGTTTTATCTTTTGGTGATTATGAGTATTTTGGAAACTTGCACGGGCTTCTCCCTCAGCCACCTCATCTCTATCGGTGGCTCATCGGGGGCTACATTGACCGCCACCACAGAGGCGGTCTTACGGGTTACGAGGAATAGCCTCCCGCTCCTGATGGCTACTATGCCGTCATCGGAGTGGGAGAAGAGATTTAAACAAGCAACATATTGAGCATTGAAAATGAAATTACATCTCCTACAACTGAACGTTTCCTTATCTACTCTATTTCTCTTATCTACGTAGCCACATATTGGACAGGTAATGGATGTTTTCTTAGCATCAGCTTCTACTACACTTAACCCTCGTTCATAGAACTTGTAATCAATGTACTCTATGAACTTACGGTATGGGAATGTTGATAACCTGTAATTTAGTTGCTTACTCTTCTTCCTAACATTAAGTCTTAAGTCTTTAAGGTTTTCCCTAACTAAGTCAGCGTTATACTTTCTAGCAATTTCTGCTAGTAACGTGGTTATCTTCTTCAATCTATCCTCTACACATTTTCTCTCACGATAACCATACTTGGCTAGAAGCTTATCACGTATACTTAGGTTCTTTACTTTCTTCTGAATACTCTTCCTAATTCTTCTATAGTTAGTACGTATTTTTCTGATATCGTGCCCTATTGAGAACAGCACAGCTTCATTTCTATCATAATCAACTAGTAAGCAATCTATACTATCTTCATTAATATCTATTACGAGCTTATTCCTATGCTCGTTAACCTCAACATTCTTACGTATGGTTAGAAGTAGGTATACTTCGTCATCTCCTTCAACTAGCATCTTAGAGTTGCCTAACTTAGCCCCCTCAAGCTCCCTCCTAACGTAACTGTACTCCATCACGAGGAATCTTAAGTAAACACTATTACCTTTAGATACAGTCAATACTAAGAAGTCATGCCTTCTTTCAAGCCTATATGTGTCTGCATGGAGTTCAATAACTTTATTGTCCTCTACCGTAGGTAATGAAGGCGGAGAAATCTTTCTCTTTTTCTTCTCTGGTAATCGCTTCCACTTATTCAACAACTTCCTGTAGCTACGGTACATTGCTAGTGCTCTCTTATATGCTTCCTGAACAAACTTATTGTGTAGGTGAGGATACCTTTCTCTCAATACTTTATAGCATAGCTCGTGTGCTTTCTTTCTGCTGCGTACATCGTTCTTAATGATTATGCCTAGTGATTCCCTTATCATTGATGTGTAGTCATTGAGGAGAGAAAGTAGTTGATTCTTATCAGTTCTTGTTAATGGTATAATTTTAAGCTTAATGGTTTTCTCAATAATTTTAATTGTTATCATTCACTACCTCTTCTACGAACTTTTTTATTTTCCTAAACTTCTGCGAACGCTTACCATAGATTCTACCAGCAAAGCTAATTACGATAGCTACGAAATCCTCTATAAACTCCTCCATGTATCCCTTCTCCGTCTCTTCCACAACCTTTACTCTAACACCATGAGACCCAAAGAATTTCTTGAGATAATTAAAACCAAACCTTGTTAATCTATCCTTAAACTCTATCACTACAACATCTACTTGGTGCTTTTCAACAAGATCGAATAACTTTTGTAAGCCGGCTCTATCTTCCTTTAAACCACTAGCAACATCAGTTATTATACCAATGACCTTATATCCTTTAGCAGAACAGTAGCTTCTTAATCTTTCAATTTGTCTTTCAAGATTACCATCTCTTTTCTGCTTATGTGAACTTACACGAGCATAGATAACAGCTCTTATCTCTCTAGGTTTCTCTCCAAGAAAGTGCTTAAGCTCACTCTCAGGTATCATCCATAGTTTACCAACTCTCTTAGCTTTTAGCTTACCAGACTTAATCCATTTCCTAACGGCGGCTGTAGAAACATTAAGCATTTTTGCAACTTCTGAAACCTTGTATAGTCGCTCCATGCTCTCTAAAACGTATTAGTTTTCAAAGTATTTAAAAGTTTTCACAATTCTCAAAATAATCTAAGTACTCAAATAAGCAAATAGTCTTTACCATCTAATTCAATGTGATATAACATGGCCACCACTTCGCAACGGATCCTCGAATACAATAGTTTTTATTTCACATTACATGAAATCGATCCTTTAAAGCATTGTGACATACTTAAGGCTGTACGGAATATAACACAGTATGTTGTGATAGTTGAACTGTCACCCATTGGCGAATCACTCTATAATAAATTTGCACAGATATGGAGAGAAGCTATGCATAGTATAGGAAGATTTGAAGATTATAAACCCTTGGATTACCGGATAGATCTACTCACCAGGTGTGGATTCACTATAATTAAGGTAAAAACTGTTAAATGGAATGTTCGAGCACTTTACATTATCTTAAAAGGGCTTATTAATAGAACCTACGATAAGTGGAAGAAAGTTAAAGTTAATGAAAAGTACCTTAAAGAGTTAAGTAAGATCCTCAGTGATATAGAGAAAGAATGTGGAATGCTCTGGTCTGATATCTATATTATATTAGGAGAGATAAAGAGGTAATCTAATCAGCTTCTTCTGTAATGCTATTCTAGATTGGCTTTGCTAAATTTATAGAAAAAACTTTTCAAAGATTTCCAGTCATCAGAAGTCTCTATTCCTTCTAACTTTTCCTATAAAATTGTAGGCTATACGATATACTTATATTTACTTACTTATCGTGTATATCTGTGAATTGTATGCAATCTACTACTATACGTATCTCACGCGGTACATTAAAGATGCTTGAGTACTATAAGAAGAAGATAGGTGCACGTAGCTTCGATGAAGCTATAAAGAAGCTCTTAATAGATCAGCGTAGATCCCTTATCATTAAGTACTATGGTATCGATAGAGGCAGAATATCCTCTTTCTCGGAGGAGGATCGCCTTGAAGATAGACGCCCATAAAATTGTAGTAGACACCTACGCTTGGATAGAATACTTTGGTGGGACAAAGGTTGGTGAAAGAGTAAAAGAGTTCCTGGCAGGATCTGAGTACATATATACGCCGGCTATCGTTCTAGCTGAAATAGCACGTAAATATATCCGTGAAGGAGTGGGCGTTCAGAATACAAGTCGACGGCTAGAAATAATTAAAGAACTTTCAACCATAGTCACAATTGATCATAAGATAGCCTTAAAATCAGGTGAGGCGTACATGGAATTATTGGAACATGCAAAGAAGCTTAAGTTGAAGACTAAACCCAGCCTAGGAGATGCTATTGTCTTGGCAACGGCACAAAGCCTAAACGCCAAGGTAATAACAGGGGATCAACACTTCAAGGAACTAGAGATAACTATATGGATAGGAGAATAAACATGATTTAACAAGGTCTGGGCTTAGCTGGGAATTTAGTTTTAAGAGAAAATTTTACAAATATGACGCCAGAAAGCCCCCTTCTTCGGGGGGGGGTGAATGGCGTCGACGGGTTTAAATAGTGGAGTGTCAGCGGTATCTTAGGGGATGGTCACCTCCGTAATGGAGGTACGTCCATCGGGCTGGCGGCACAGCCCTTGCTTCGATGAATCCCCCACGAGAAGCAAGAATCTCCCCACTTTAATGGGGGAGTGTCAAAAAGTAATTAGGGGACAGGTATAGGCAGTAAAACCAAGATGGTTAATAGATGAAAACCATATTTTGGATCATGGAAATCCACTCCACCTAATCGTGAATTTCTCTCACGGAATATCTTCTCTTAATGTTGGTGTCTTGTTCGTGGTAATGAGATCAGCATTGATAGTGTATGATGTATATGGCTTTTAACGAGAGGAGAGGCACGTTGGATGTAAAATTTGGTGGTCTTGTTCATCGTAGTAGGGCAGGTGGTTATTACTATAAGAAGGAGTTGTCCATGAGTTTTCTTTTTCTTTCAGCCTTCCTCTTTTTTGTTAACACTTTTTCGCTTTGTCGTCTCAGCGAGTTTAGGGTGTTGATGAATGTTTGTATAGGCTCCCAGCCCTTCTTCGAGGCTGTAACTATGTCCTTAGCAACTTTTGCTGACATCTCGAAGATGTATAAGGTTCGCTCGCCTTCTTTATTCTGTTGTTTTATGACGATTCTACCTTCAAATAGGTCCGTGGTACGGGCAAGCCTTTCTAATGTTTTAGACACACCTATATCTGCTAGATCGAGGAGATGTCGCGGTATCTTTTCAAGCCCCTTAAAGGATAGTGGAAGAGTCTTCATTAGGGCTAATGCGGATATCATCTTTACAACGTCACCTCTAGTTATAATACCGACAACTGATCCTCCTTCCAAAACCGGGGCGCAGAACTCCCCTGCCATCATTATTTCTATAGCCTTGGACAACCTATCTTCGACATTTACCGTAAAGACTGGCCTGGACATGACGAATTTTGCGGGATGCGAGAGAATTCTATCAGTTTCTCCAATCACCTCCCCTAGGGTTGAACAACTCACCGTTATACTGTAAATTTTCTCAAGAATATCTTTAATTCCTACAACACCAACAAGTTTGCCGTCCTCAACTATAAGGACCTGCCTAGCCGCATTATCGAATAAAAGCCTTCTAACCTTATCTGTTTGGTCGAGAGGGGAGGCAGTAACCAGATTAGTCGACATCACATCTTTTACATTAAATTCATCAAGCCACCCGGTACTTAGAGCATATTTTATAACATCATACCTAGTGACTATACCCAATATAGATTCGTTTGAATCGAGTATGGGAACCGCTTCTATCCTATAGGAATCCAGGATCTTAGCGGAATCTAAAATAGTATCGTAAAGCATTAGGCTGGGGGCTGGCCGTGCAATAGACCCTAATTTCGTATTGGGGAAGACTCCGGTTTCAAGTAGATGAAGGCTACTAACAAATCTTACAGCCCCCTTTCTAAACATTATGAAAACTACTGAAACGTCATGATTTCTCATAAGATGTAAAGC
>QMRH01000028.1 GCA_003650675.1 Thermoprotei archaeon
ATATAGGGTATTATGATCACATGAAAAATCATGATAAATGATATAACAATTTGACATTATGATTATGATTGTTTTTCTAATATATACGGTGGTAGAGGTGATTTAGGTGATGGGATGGTTAAGGACGTGCGTCTTCAGTTTGTAACTAGTCGAGAGGTTTTTGATCGTTTTGAGGAGATACGGTCTGTGTGGGGGTCAAGTAAAGTAGATACGTTTGAGCGGATGGTTCATATTGTTTATCAGACAATAGGTGATATCGGTGATGATAGGCGTTCCATTTTGTATATGAAAGATCTGAAAGAGAGGTTCGAAAGGGAGTATGCTATGTTGCTTGATAGAATATCTAAAATTCCGAAGTCAAAAGATGAAAAAAGGAAAGCCAAACATGATACTAAGCGATGGAGAGAAAGAGATGTTGGTATAAAAATATTGGAGTCTTTGTTTAAGGATGAGATGTATGGTTGTGGCTTGAGAGATTATTATGATACTTATATGAATGATCTTAAAATGCTCGATCCAGAAGAAGAGGTTAGTCATTATATGAGATCAAATGTTGTTATTGTTGATGGTCATGAGTTGGTGACTCCAGTTAGGAGATATAGGAGGGACGAGTAATGATTGATATTTCAGAACTAAAAAGGTGTTTTCCGTTCGATAGTTATCGTAAGTACCAGGAGAAGGTGCTTGAGAAGATAGCTAACCATTATAATAATGGTAAAAGGTTAGTTCTTTTGAATGCCGCTGTTGGGTTCGGTAAGAGTCCGATACTTGTTGCATTTTGTAGATATTTTGGTGATTCGTTGTATGTTACTCCGCAGATTATATTACAAGAGCAGTTGATGAGGGACTTTCCAGATTTGGCAATTATTAAAGGTATGAACAATTATTATTGTGCAGATAGTGGATATTCTAGAACGTGTGATGTTGGTACGTGTAAGCTAAAGAAGGGATATGAATGTGAGTATAGAGAACATGGTGAGTGTGAGTACTATAGAGCAAAAGAAAAGGCAAAGAGTTCTCCAGTTGCTTTGTTGAATTTTGCTTATTTTATTTCGGAAGGTTTGAGTGCTTATTCTGTATTTAGTGATAGGAAGTTTATTGTTATAGATGAGGCTCATAATATAGATAATGTGGTTCTTGACCACGTTAGTGTTAATATAACAAAAAGAAGTGTTGGTAGAACTGTATATAATGATGTTATTGGTGATAATGGTTCTATTAGAAAAGAACTTATTGAGTTTGTATTTGAAGATGTTAGAGATGCGTTATATGATAGAAGAAATTTTTTGAAAAGTAAGGATGTATTGCATGAAGAGGAGTCAAAGGAACTATCTAAAATAGAGAGGATGATACAGAAAATAGATGCTATGGAAATAGATGTAAATAAGGGAAACGAGTGGCTTGTTAAATTTAATAAAGATATTAGTGTTGGTCCTATTGGTATTATATGTAAACCGCTATATGCTAAGGGTCACATGAACGAGTTTGTTTTTGATAAGGCAGATCTGTTTTTGTTTGCCAGTGCTACGTTTATTAATCCTCATATATATCTAAGCGAGATAGGTGCTTTTGAGAATTTTGATAAGTCAGAGGTTGTTATGATTAATGTTCCAAGTATTTTTCCAGTTAAGAATAGGCAGATAATAGATTATTCGGTTGGGAAGTTGACTAATGATCAGATACATAAAAATCTACCAAAAGCTTTGAGTGCGTTAATACAGATACTTAATGCTCATGAAGATGATAAGGGAATTATTCATTGCCATAGTTATAAAATAGCAAGAGCGGTTATGAATCTAAAGGGCGATGTTGCGGAGAGGCTGATGGGTCATGAATCAGATACCAGAGTTTCGAGCTTTGAAGAGTGGGTTAATAGTGATGGTAATAAAGTGTTTGTTAGTGTAAATATGACAGAAGGGTTGGATCTGAAGGATGATCTTGCAAGGTTCCAGGTGATTATGAAAGCTCCTTTCCAGCCACCGACGGATGATCG
Source organism: Thermoprotei archaeon (assembly GCA_003650675.1). Lineage (GTDB taxonomy): Archaea > Thermoproteota > Thermoprotei > Thermofilales > B20-G17 > B67-G16. The sequence continues at coordinate 1,994 of QMRH01000028.1, forward strand.
AGTTCAGAGGCGACTTGAATTAAAACATTGGAACTGGTATTTCACAGAGGCAATGAAGGTTCTTGCACAAGCTTATGGTAGAATAGTAAGGTCAGAAGATGATTATGGTGTTACTTATGTATTAGATACAAGTGCCGCACAGTTGTATAGAAGAAAAGGAATGCCTGAATGGATAAGAGAAGCAGTGTCAGATAAACAGTATAAGTATATGACCAAGAAGGAAATAAAAAGATTATACAAACAACTAAAGGTTGGACTCAGAAGGGTAGAAGATCTGACTGAGGGAGAAAAGAATACTTTATTGTTGCATTATCCGTTCTTGAAATATGAACAAAGTGTATTGGAGGTGTAAAGGTGGAATATATATATTGTCCGTATTGTGGTAAGCGGTTGGTTGGTGAAGAAAATGATGATGAGTTGGATGAGTCATTTGATAGTGTTAACAGTGAAAGTCAGGGTGTTTTAGTACCTGTTGCTACGATTACACAGGAGGAACTAGAAAGAGCAAATCGGGTGATGCTTGAGATATTAGCTAAGCAGTATTTACTTGATAATTGGCAAAAGTTTGTACGTATTGAAGAGTGTAAAAGCGAAGAGGGTAAAGTTATTAATATAAAAGAAATAAATAATGAATTGGAAGAGTTGGTTGTTCGTGAAGTGAGGGTGTGATGTATATGTCCATACTAAATGATTGGCTCGAAGAAAGATATAATAGTGCTGTTAGAGCATATAATGAACGACTGGCTAAGTATGATAGTACGGTATATTATGTTACTGATTTGCTGAAGTGCGGTGAGTTGCGAAGATGCTATACTGCTCATGAGATAGGTAGGTTGTCTATTAAACCACCTATTGTTATTGGTGATCTTGTTCATATTGGTTTACAAAAGATATTTGAAAGGGACGGATGGGTATCAGAGGTTAGTGCTTCTAAAACAATAGATAATTATACGATTAGGGCAAGATGTGATTTAATTAGAGATAATGAGATAATAGAAATAAAATATACTTCGTATTTACAGAATAATATCTGGGCATCAAGGAGGCATAATATAGATCAATGTAAAATCTATAATAATTTGTTTGATACGGATGTTGTTCATTTAGTATTTTTTTCACCTGGTGGTATGAGACAAATAGATATAAACGAGAGGTATTCTGATGCTGAAATACTTGAGATGATTGAGAATCCAAAGTATCCAAGATATTCATGGGAGTGTAAATACTGTAAGTTTGCCGATAAGTGTGAGTATAGGAGGTAGTTTAGATGGCTATAGAACTTCCGTTGTTTGCGTGTACTAGATGTGGTATAGTGGTTGCTACTTGTAAGATTGATGATGAGGGTGAGTCAGAATTTGAGTGTCCAGTATGTAAAAATAAAGAGTGGGAATATATTGTACCGCAGACAGATTATATACGATTATGGTAGATTGGATGTGAGATAAAATACAGATATGTAAGTATAGGAGGTGATATAAATGGAAATTGTTGAGATTGCTCAAAGACGAGATAAGTTGGTCGTTACTATAGAGTTTAGTCCTGAGGAAATTGCGGATGGTATTGGTTATGATATTACTTATTTGTTCCGTAATATGCTTCGTGAAAAAGAACAAGTAATACGTTATTTGTTGGAAAAGATGCTTGAGGAGGATTGGTAAGATGTGTGGAGTAGAAACTGAATTTCATAGAAGACTAAAGGAGTTGTATATTGTTTCTGAGCATTTTGGTGCTAGTCGTGAAATTATAGATGAACTTTTAAGACATAATAGGTATGTTGTTAGAAATTGTATATTGCCGTTTGATGTTGGTTTAGACGATTGGTACTCATGGAAGAGAACTACTAAGATTAGAGTAGATGATTGTGCTATTTTGTTGTGTGGTATTTATAGTTATGGCGGTGAAGTAGTTGTGTCTGTTAATAGTCAAACTTGTTGCAAACAGATGTTTTCGTCGTCTAATCAGTGTATTTCATCGTTGGTTGTACCGGTGTTTCTTAGGCCGTATACTGAATTAATTGTTAAGGTTGAATATCCGGAAATTGGAGATGAAGATGTGGTTGAGTTTGCGTTGGTTGGGCTTGTTGTAGAACCACGTGGTAGATATATAGATTATGTGGGTGGTGTAGGTGCAAACACTAACATATAAATTAATATTTGGTGATTCGGAGTTTGTCTTAGATGATATTGAAAAAGAATCTATTGATTTGATAGTTACGTCTCCTCCCTATTTCGATATGCGTGGGCATGTCAAGTATGATACTTACAACGATTATTTACATAAGATGCAAGGAATATTTAATAAGTTATATAAGGTTCTAAAACCGCATAGAGTTGCTGTAATAAATTCAAGTACTTATATAAAGGATAGTAAGCGATATGGTCTTCCGTTTGATCTGTATCAGCTTATGTTGAATGCTGGTTTTAAGTTTTTAGATGTTATATTGTGGATTAAGCCGTCTGGTATACTTGGTGGTGGTGGTAGAAGATGTGGTAATTTTGTTAAGCGTCCATATCCATTTTATTATAAGCCAAATATGTTGGAGGAGTATATAATGGTATTTTCTAAATATAATATTCAACCGCCGAGAGTATTTAATGAAAAAGTAGAAAGGAGTAAAATTGTTGATTTTGATTCTATCAAGCCTTATTTATCCAATGTGTGGGAGATACATCCAGTTGTTGAACCAAGTCATAATCCAAATGCTCATCCTGCTATGTTTCCGATAGAGATACCTTATAATATAATAAGATTATATAGTTATTGGGGAGATACAGTACTTGATCCATTTCTTGGGTCAGGAACAACTATGTTGGCATGTAAGCAATTGGATAGAGGTTGTATAGGTATCGAATTGGAAGAAAAGTATGAGGATATGATAAAGTCTAAGGTACATTGGGGTGTACCATGTTCATTTAGAGATGATATAGAGTATCAGTATGAGTTGGTTAGGTATGAGTGATTGTATAGAAATTTTGGATAGAATAAATAGTGTAGAACATTATCTTGAGTTATTAAAATTAGATCCAAAAAGGAATCGTGAGCTAATAATTGAGTTAGAAGAGGATCTTGATAATCTAATAAAGCAATACGAAGATTGTGTTCATAGAAGAAGATTAAAAATTATTGAAGAGTTAAGTTTAGAATTCATAGATGTAGATCAAAATACTGGATATGATATATACTATAATCGAGAAACTGGTAAATATGTTCTTAAACCACCAAAGGGAATAAAGTTAATTACCGAAGAAGAGTATGATTCATTAAAGATAGTTCTTGATTATGCTCTTGAAACGGATGGTGGTCATGAACCGATAGAAATAGATGTTGAAGCTAAATTGCCAATAGTTGTTAGTAATATGGGTTCAGAAGATGTTACAAAGCTAATAAGTGCCGTTGATGAAGCGGTAAAAGATTACTTTGGTGATAAGTTTGGTAAGGGTGGGGTGTTTTTATCGGATGTGTTATACTTAAAGTCACCTACTAAAAGAACATCTAAACTTGGTGTGTATATAGAAGTAAGTAATGAAAAGCCAACTGTTGATAAGGAAAAACAGATATGTAATGTTGAGTACCATGTTGAAGTAAAAGGGAAGTATACTAAGAGGGAATATCAGTTTAATTTATCAGAGTATATGGAGTGGTGGTAGAATGACTGTGTATGAGGACTATGCGAATAGGTTTGTCGAAAAGAACAATCTTGGTCCTGAACATATAAGTGTTCAGTTCATGTGTATAGTAGAGGAGCTTGGTGAGTTTGCTAAGGCGTTGTCTGAGGGTGATAAGCATGATCAGGCATGTGAACTAGCGGATTTGTTGTTTACTGTTTTTGTAATGGCAGAACTTCTTAGTGTAGATGTTTTGACTTCTTTCATTAGGAAGTCAGAGATTAACTTAACTAAGAGTAACAGAACGTCTGCTGGTAAGATAAAGAAGTGAGGTGATTAGAGTGGAGGAACAGATAAAAGAGGTTCTTGTCGAGTTGCGTGATAAAGTAGATGTGTGTATTCCGAAGATAGTCAGGGTTGTAAAAGATATAGATGATATAATGTATGATGTAGAAAAAGAGGATCGTATATATACGTGTGGTGTGTTGGGTTTTGAGTTTAGTAAAGATAAGCAGTATAAAAATAATGTGTTTGTGGATCCTGATAGGGCTTTTGTTGCGGATGTTATTAGTTTTCAGTTTGTTTTAGTAGTAAAATTGGAGAGGCATCATCCTACTGATTTGGTTGTTAGAGTAGAAAATGCGTTGATGAGTGTATTTGATGATTCTTTTAGATTGTTAGAATTTAATGATGATTTGCATATGGAAGAGGAGAAACATCATGGTAAGATAATTGAAACAATGCGGAAAAGATTAAACGGTATAGACCTGGATGACTTATCATCGAGAATAGATAAAGAAATAAATTACTGGAGGAGGTTATAGTATGAGGAGAGCTGATCTAATAAAGCAAATGATACTACGATTGAAGATGCGTTTTGGTTTTTGGCTGGTTGATATTGGAGTGATTGATGAGGTTATGGTTAAGTGGGATTTGTCCGATCGGGGTTGTAGTAGTAAACAGCGTATTAAGAAAGTGGGGTGGATGACACATAAGGGTATGAAGTGGATATCCAGGAGGTGATTTTAATGACTGTGAGACAGCTAATTAGGTTGCTTGAGAATATCAAAGATGAGTTGAAGGATAAGGAGATTTATGTTATATCAGAGAATAGGATGCTTTTCGAGCCATGTGTTAAGTACAAAACAGTGGAGCCTTTTCTTAGTTTGACAAAAGAAAATGTTGAGTATTTAGTGTTAACTTATGAGTAACGATTATTAAATAAAATATGTAAGGAGGTGATTGTTAAATGAGTGATGACCAGGAGTGTCTGTCTGGGTTTGATTGTACGGACAGACAAAAGAGAAGTGTGTCCTATGCCGAAGATCTGGCATGGGTTTTAATTTAGATTTTTTATCTAAATGAGGAGGTATTTGAATGAGATGTTCTAAGTGCGGATCTGAGAATGTTGAATTCTCAAGATCTGGTTTTCTTCTTTTTGAGATGTATGGTGAGGCGTGGTATTGTTCTAATTATTCATTAGTATGGCAGGAGGTAGAGGATGATAGTGATATTAAAAAGGAGGCGATTGGTAGGGAGGAGTGATTAATATGGACGACGATACAAAGAAGAAAATTCATAAGTATCATAAGTATAAGTGTCCGTATTGTGGGTGGATATGCTTTAGGAGTAAACCAGCGGCTAAGAAGGTTCATTGTAGTATATGCGGAAGGTTGTTCTATGTGGAGTGAAGAAGCGATATGTATTGTTTGTGGTAAGAAGTACGTGGAGTGTAATGTGACGATTATTCCGGTTTGTCTGAAGTGTACTGAAAAAGTTATAGGGTATGTGTGGAGGAAATATAGGAAGGTTTTTGATGTAGGGAGGTAGTAGACGATGAGGAGGTGATTGGATGACTTTCGAACATTTCTGCCCGGTATGTAAGGATAACACAATGGAAAAAATAGAGGAGGGAGAGTACAGGTGCAGAAAGTGTGGTCTCGGTCGAAAAGGCAATCCAGACAGGGATCTGGTGGTGATTTATGATCGTCCGCTTCCAGAAAATGCACAGGGGGTCGATGGTAAATTACATTATTTTAGGATACCACCGGAGAATCTGAGCAACTTAGTCAAATCACTGCCTCAGAATCAATGGTATTCACTCATCTGGGACAGCGACGGAGATTTCCTCATCACAAACGAGGAGAACAGAGGTATTCTTCCAGATCTGTTCTGTGAAATGAAGAGGAGGAAAGAGAGTGATTGCTAAGGTTTCTCTGAATAACCCAGAAAACCTGTTAACGACCTGTCGGAGGGAGACAAGACATGAACGAAAAAATAAAGAAAACAGTTGAATGGCTGATCGGAGAGTTGCTCGACAATTCAGATAAGTACACTGCGATTTCAGTTGTGTACGATAAAGACAACAACGAGGCGAGAGTCTATCTGAACGGAGAAAAAATAGCTACTGTTTCTGAGATGGTAGCGACGTTCAAATGGGCTCTGTCAGATGAACAAATAGCAAAGCTGTGGGAAGTCTGCAAACCAAATATGGGAGGATGAAAGAATGGATATCGAAGAACAGGTAGTCTCAGTTGAACTTGCAAAGAGGCTGAAGGAGGTTGGAGTAGACCAGGAAAGTCTGTTCTACTGGGCTTCCGGGAGTCTGTTGTTTTTTGAAGAGGTCGATTGGAGCGATGTTGATGATATTTATTCAGCGTTCACAGCAGTGGAATTGATGGATTTACTCCCGACTTCTATCGGGAAGAACACTCGCCTCGCTGTTCTGAAGTTTGAAGACGTTTGGAAAGTAGCGTATTTCGATATGATCGACGGTAACATTATAGGGCTCTCAGAAAAAAAGAAACTCGCTGACGCTCTCGCAGGGCTACGGATCTGGCTAAGTATAATTGCTACAGAGTTAGAAAAAGCTGGATATGTAGAGGTGGAATATGCACATCGAAGACCAAATCACATCGTTTGAGCTTGCAAAGAAGCTGAAAAAGATTGGAATGGAGCAGGAGAGTTTGTGGTACTGGCTCTGTCGTGTATACTTTGATAGTACATCGCTCAAAAGTTTGCTTTGGGTAAAATCCTATAAATTGACAATGGGAGGTGAGCTGTGAGAGCCAAAAAAGTATCAGCATGTATTTCTGAGTTAGAAGATAGTATCTTAAAAGCAGTCGGTGATGCGTGGGAGATTGACCACGGGTCATTTATGCCATTAACTGGTAGAAGTGAAAGAACAAAGGCTGGAGAGTTAAAAGCCGCTATTTATTATGCAAGGGAGTTTCTACGTATTAGTAAGAGGTTGTATTAGGGGGTGGTTTGTATCTATAAAGTAATTCAGTGGTGTTCTTTGAGGGATGAGCCGTGTGTTTATACTAGTGCATGTGATAAGTATATAATTACTGGTGGTTGTTATTATTGTATTTCGAGGATTTTAATACCGGTGAGTTAGTATGAAGTGTCCTGTTTGTAAGAGAAATACCTATAATGGTAGTTTCTGTACGAATATGTATTGTCCGTTAAATTGGCACGAACCGATGGGAGGGAGTGATAGTGGTAGTTCTGAAGATAGATATTGACATAAAAGTACCTGAAGAGTGGATTGATGATTGGATAGGTAGTAGAATTGCCATTTTAAATTGGTATTTTGATAGTGATGAGGTGGTTCAGGACATAGTAGTCAAGCCAAGTTCTAAACGTGGTTATCATGCGTGGATTCATTTAGATGCAGGTGATATGCCGCCAGGAGAGGCTAATAAGCTTCAGTGGTTATGTGGGGATGATGAGACGCGTGTTGCTATTAATCAGCGACGGATTGAGCGTGGAGTACCGTGGAAGGAAGCTAATGTATTATTTAGTCGAGTTCTTAAACGAAAAGAATATAAAAACGAGCAATGCGAAAATTGTGGATTAAGAAGAGCCATTGAGAGCTTATTTGGGGAATGCCTACGCTAACAGCCATATAAAAATGTGAATGCCTCCTGCCTCTATCCTGTCTTTTTTTATATGGCCTGGCGAAATGGGTATTCTCCAGGAGGTGTGATAATGAGAACGATATTCTATTTGACGAAGTTTCAGTATGCGGATATAAAAGATGCACTGGACGATATATGTGATAAGGACGATACTTTCAGGTATGACATTAAGCATATGGGTTCTAAAGTGAAGTTGATTGTATATTCAGAAACCGAAAAGCAAGCATATGCACGTGGTTTCTGGATACGTGATAAACTCGGTATAGATGTTGGATTTGCTGTAAGGAGGTGATAGTTTATGAAAAGTGTAGATGAGACTGCTCAAGTATTTAGAGATCTCGTAGGTAAAAGAGTATTGATAAAACGACGATGGTGGGTAGGTGATATATCATTAACAGAGGCAAAAATAGTGGAAGTATCTCCGAGTGGTGAATATGTTAAGCTTGAAATATACCGTTCTGACGGAAGTACGTTTTATGATTGGAAAGAAGTTTATCCTATTGAAATAGTAGAGGTATTGGAGGGTGAAGTATGAGGATACGTTGGTGCTCTATGTGTGGTAAGGTTTTTGTGAGTAATAGTCATTTGTCTTCTATATGCGAGGATTGTAAAGAGAATTGCCTTAAAAACAAAGATCAGTTTATTTCTGAATATGAGGAACTATGTAGAAAGTATCGTTTATGTGTTGATGCTTGTGGATGTTGCGATAGTCCTTTTCTTTCAATAGTAGAGGATGATTATTATCTTAATGACCACATAAAACATTTACGGAGGGAAAGGGTTTTTTAATGAAAGAAGTTTACCTTATTAAGATATTAGAAGTATTGGAGGGTATATCATGAAAGAACGTCGGTGTTCTATGTGTGGTAAGGTTTTTAAAAGAAGTAGTAGTTACTATTATTCTTTGCGTTCTATATGTGAGGAGTGTGTAGATAATTGTCTTAAAAATAAAGATCAGTTTATTTCCGAATATAAAGAATTATGTAGAAAGTATCATTTATGTATTGATGGTTGTGAATGTTATGGTGGTCCTTTTATTTCAATAGTAGAGGATAATGATTTTCTTAATAACCATATAAAGCGTTTACGAAGGGAAGAGGTCTTTTAGTAGTATCATTAACAATCATTAACAAAAACATTTATATACAATGATATATTATTATACATGATGAATAAAGTTACAATTTGGGTCGAACGCTCCACCCGTGAGATGCTTAAGGCTATTGGTAAAAAGGGAGAGACTTATGATGATATAATTAGAAGACTAATTGAAAGAGGTGATGAGGATGTTTAATTTTCTTAGAAGGAAGAAGAAAGAGGAAGTCTTTCAGGTTTTTGATCCAGATGGTGAGCTGGTGATGTCAGATGTTGAGCCGATAACTAAGGAAACTTTTAATCAGCTAATAGAGGCTAATCCTGATGATTTCGGACCTGGTAAGTATGTTTGTATGTGTAATGGTGAGGTAATATGGACGAGAACTATAAGGGAAAAGGTTGTAAAGGTAAAACAGGATGAAAGTGATAACGATCCTCTTAGTGCGGTTAAAAAGAGTGTCGAGAAGATAAATGAAGAAAAGAGGACGCTCAAAGAATTCAAAGAGGCTCTTGATGAGATTCTAGGAGAGGGTGATGTTATTGATTTGAGTAATGCACCTACTGGAGTCCGTGAAGGAATTTCAAAAGGTATGGGTGCGGCTATGTATAAGGGACTTGTTGATAGATCTGATGAAACGGTTGATAAAGTATTTGGGTTGATGGATGCGGCGTCTGATTTGATGAGAGGATTAGGTATGTGGTTGTATAACAATACTGGTTCACCATCGGATCTTTTGAAAAAGGCTGGAATGAAAGGACAAGTACGGAACGATAGTGTTAAGAACGAGGCATTTAATATCAAACAGGAAGATAATAAGTTTACTGTTGAAATAGGAGGAGGCAATGATAATGAATAGGATATTTTCTGGTGCTTTAACTGGTGCTGTCGTTAGTAGGTTTTTAACTGATTTGAGTAGGGATAGAGATGGTACGATATGTAAGCTACTATCCATTGCAAGAGATCCACCTGTTGTTGCACGTTCTTTAATTGATAATGCAAGATCTAAGTTGATTGATACTTACAATATTGATTACTATAAGATATATGTTGAAAATGGTAGTGTATGTATATTGTTGAAAACAAGTAGTGATCCAGAATCTGTTCTAAAAGGAATAATATCTGATATAGAAAATTTGTTTAGGTCTAAGCTTAATTCTGTTTTTGATATGTATAACATACCGAAGTTTTCATTTAGTGGATCGGTTATTGATGGTGATATAGTATTTACAATTCCAGTCACTGATAGAATATTAAGTTGTATTGGTGATATGTTACCAAAAGAATACAGGAGGGATAGTAATGAGTGAGAAGAAAGATAAGGATGTTATGGAGATGACAGTTGCTGAAGCTGCCGAGCGTGGTCTGGTTACGTTGTTACCAGATTTTAATGATATGTCTCCTTCTGAGCGATCAAAGTATACGTTTGGTAGTGGTGCTGTAGTTGGTAAGGCAGTTGCTGAATTCATAGATGCTCTTGGTTCAAAAGAGACTGGATTCGGTAAGGCAGTTAAGTTGGCTAATGCTGGTTATGTTCTTTCAGAGATATTTGCTGGTATAATGGCGGCTAAAGACGAACTATCAAAGAAGAAGCAGTGAATATGGAATGGAAAGATGTATACCAGAAGATAATAAATAGTGAATTAACAAAGAACCAGATTGTAAAAATAAAAAAGTTATTTGAACAAGCAATGCGGTCTGGTTCTTTAGATAATTTATTGTTGAATGATGAATATGCTAAGAAGTGTTATTCTATTTTATTTAATGATACTACTCGTGTATCTAATGTAAATAACAAAGAGATACTTGATAAATTAACATTACAATATCCTTATTTAAATAACGAGTATATAAGTCTTGATGATAATGGTATTGTCCATATAAAGATTCTTGATACAGTAGGTAGGAAGAATGTATTGAGAGATGTTGAAATACCGTTGGATCGTTTTATTAAGTTGATAGAGCGAGAGAGACCAAGTATTGGTGGAATGAAATGTCCTTTATGTGGTGAGAAACTATATGGTGAGTGTATTGTTTCACCTACTGGTTTACATTATCATAAAAGATGTTATGACTTTATAAAATCTGTAGTTGGTGGTGATTAGATGTTTGATTTTTCTGAGTTGAATGGTGATATTAAGTCTGTTCTTAGTAGATTGGCTAATGAAAGGGTATTATGCGAAAGGTGTGGTGCTGTTATGGGTGTGTATGCTGGTGAAGGATTAACAAGTATAATTTATCAGTGTTCGTCGTGTGGATATTGTACTGAGATTGGGTATGGTTTTAAGAGAAGATTTTATAGGCAGTGTGGTTATAAAAGGTTTGTTGATACAGTATCTAAATATCCAGTTGATGTTGTCAAGGCGTATCGTACTTTAGGATTAGAAATAGGTGCTTCATTAGATGATGTTAATAGTGCTTTTCGTAGTTTATCTAAGAAGTGGCATCCGGATATAAATCCTTCTGAGAATGCAGAAGAAATGTTTAAAAAAATTAATGAGGCAAGGGAGATACTTATTAATTATCTCTCAAAGTAATTTTTTGTTTTTGTTTATATAAATATTCGTGTATAAAAATGAAGGTATAGGGGAAAAATTTATATATAACTTCGATATTTTTATGATTGAATACACGTGATAATATATATTGTGCGTGATGTGCGATATGATCTAAAAAGTTGGAGGTGATATTAGTTGACGAGTGTTCAAGTTCCAGCAGGAACTAGTCTTACTGAATTGGTTAAGATCGCATATAGTAAGGCGTTCAGACTTTTCAGGCCTGCGTTTGGTAAAGTAGACGATCTTGCTTCTCGTCGGTACAGAGTTGGCAGAGCCGCTCCCCACAAGGGAGTCAAGGGAATAGACAACATCAGAAAGCTCGGTGGTAAGTATGAAAACATGGCTGATGTTCTTGAGGATAATATTAGGAAGGTGAAGGCACTTAAGGGTACTTCAGAAGCAAAAGGAGTTGCGGTTGTGTACAAGGATGGTGAATATATTATCATGCCAAGAATTGCGGCTACGATGGCTCTGAACGCTGGTAATATAACGGAGGATCAGGTTACGTTCTATCCGACGAAGGCAATGGCTATGTCGAGGATTCAGCAACTTACTGGCATTGGTGCTCCGGTTGCTATGCTTCCGTCGGCACCTGGTGAGATGTACGTGTGAGGTGATATAAAATGGTCGGTTATATAGGGCGAATGGGTGGTTTCTTCTCATCTCTTGGATGGGAAGGAGTAGGGCTTACTGTTGTTGGCGGTGTTCTTGGTGGTTTCGCACACGGTTACATTTCTGATCGTATCTCCAGGTATCTTATGCCTGGAGAGGAAGAGCCAGATCTTGATACGATCATGAAGGCTGATGCGATTACAACTGCTGTTCTTGCGGTTGTGTCATTGCTGTACGGTGCTTACAGAGCAAGGAGTCTTGAAGAGAATGATATGCTAGACGCTGTTGGTAACATACTTGGGGGTGTTCTCCTATACGAATCTGGTAATGCTTTTGAGCTCGTCTCGCAGTATGCTGGTAAGATCGAGTGAGGTGGTCAGCGATGCTTCTTAAACAGAAACTTGCCAGGTTGAAGCAGGGGTCAAATAAGAGAGTTGTTCGGAGTGTGCAGAGAGTTACACCAAAGCCTGTAGTTAGAAGAGAAGAGACAAAGAAGGAGAGAGCAGTACCGTCAATGTATAATCTTGGTACTGAGATAACGTTTAGGGACTAAGGAGGTGATTGATTTATGATATTTCCGATTCAAGAGCTCAGTATTGACAAGATCAACCAGATAAAGACGATGACGAAGCTTCGTCTTCTTGAGAAGGCGACGAGGGGATGGCAGAGACCAATAAGTAACTATGTAATTCGTGAGGTTGTGTTTGGTGATTCAACGGTTACTGATATCTACGATATTGAGCCAAGAACTGCGGTATCTGCGGGTATTCCACAGTGGGCATTTGATGCTAATGATCTGACTGCTGATGATCTTTCTTCGGTGGTCAAGGCTGGTGAAGATATAGATGACGATGCTTATATTGGATTCTATGGGTTCTTTGATCTTGGTCTAGAAGCAGGAGAGACAACTGGAGCGGCTGATACTCCACCGAGTAATGGTGCATTCGTCTCCGCAAAGTTTGTTCGTGGATCAAGTGATCTTGACTTCTGGCAGCTTGAGCACCTGTATTCTTATGACTATGTTATGGGAATCACGAACAGACCAGTGATATACACATCAGACGAGAAGATTGATATTAAGGTCTGTTGTACTGAGGCAACAACTGATAAATTCGCTGGTTTTAGGGCGTATATCTGCGAGCCTGCCGGTAGAAACATATCACCTACGCTTGGACCAGAGCTTAGGGCAATATATGGTGTAGATAGCCTTGATCAGCTTCCGCTTGATGAGCAGAAGAAGGTTGCAGTTAGAGCAGGTATTGATCCACTAACTGAAGTGACACCGGCAATGGTTGATGATATATACAACCGTGCAGTGCAGACGTTGTACCAGATGGTTGTTGATGCTGGGCTTGCAAATTCAATAGCTGAGGCAAAAGAGAATTATGTCATTCGCGAAGCCGTTGGTGGAGATGATTCTGACGCTACTGATTTCGTAGATTTCGACCAGTCAGCAACTGCACAAACAACTGGTCAGCAGAACTGGGCACAGGATGCAAGTGCTATAACAGCTGGTGATCTTTCAAGTGTTCTTGCTTCAGGTACAAAAGTACCAGACAAGAAGTTTATTGCTGTTATTGGATTTGCAGATAAGACAGCTAATCCGTCGCTTATCGGTATGTCACTGAACGACGGTGCTGGAATGAAAGAGTTCTGGCAAACAGAGCATTGTTATGTTGCTAATGCAAAGGGTGGTGGACTCTCGCAGCGTATTACATACTTCAAGCAGAACAGTCCGTTTGATATAAAGATGAACTTCAAGGTAGCCAGGGACAACTTCGTTATCCCAAGAATACTGATCTGTGAGCAGTATGGTGATGTTATTAGTTCTGCGTGAGGTGATAAAACATGGCTGAGGGAACGCATACTTCTGAAGCTGGTCTGTTTAGGCTTGTTAGAGGTGGGCGAGGTAAGTGCCTCTATGCTGGTGTTGTAACACTGGCTGCCAGTGGTGATACACTCGATACTGGTCTAGACAGTATTGATGCGGCTGTGGTAACACCAGAAAGTTCTACTCTTGCTACTGACAATACTTTTGCAATAGAAAAGAGTGGCGGTGTTATTACTATTCGTGCGGCTGGTACATCGGCGATACTCAAGTACAATGTGATAGCTGTTGGGACAGTTAAGTAATTGGTTTGTTGTATTAATATATATACATGTCCGATATTTACATACATACGGGGGTAAAATATATATCAGAAAATGGTGTAGTTGCTATATGCCCTGATATACCAGATGAACTTTTAAACGCTATTAAAGACGGTACTGTTAAGGCTAATTTTCATTATAAGCGACGTTTTTATAAAAATCGCTTAAAATATTTGATTGATTATATTAAATACATAATGCGACTTCGTGATAAACCAGAATATGAGTGGTACGATTGTACTGTTGTAATACATGATTATCCAAAAGAACTTGATCGTTTGATACGAGAGGTGATGTAAGTATGGTTGAGAGTGAATATCAGAAGAGTTTATCTAAAGAAATAGCACATCATGTTGATAGTGTTGCTAATCAGTTGTATGGTATTGTTACACCTGAAACTGTATGGATAATGGAACATTTACATATAAAAGAAAAAAAGGTAAGTGAGTATCTTAAATTGAGTCCTGAAGAGCGTAAAAGAAAAACTGGTGAACATATGAGATTATTGCGTACTGGTGTACCAAGTAATAAAAATATTCGTGAACTGAAAGAGTATGGTAAGTTGTTATCACAGATACAGGATATAATGTTTAAACTACGTAAGTTGAGTGATAAGATAAATAAAACTACTAAGTAGGTGTACTAAATGGATAACAATAAACAGCTTGGCGATTTACTTTTTAGATTTCTTGATGTTATATCAACCATAGATAAGTATATGGCAAACATAGATAAATCATGTAATAATTTTTTAGAATTACATGCTCGTATAGTTGCTAAACAGTTGACTGGTCAGGATGTTGATATTGTTGATATTGGGTTGTTGAGAAGAACATGCAAAGACATTATAAATTATCTCGATTCATTAGAAAAAATGAAGGAGTATCTGAGTTATATATATATTGAGCTTTTCGAGATAACAAAAAGGAGGTGATGTTATGGTTCAATCTATAGTCGGGATACAATCAGATGTTAGATTCCCACCAGATTATAAGATATATAATTTGAACGATAATATACTGCTCAGGCAGTATGGCGAGGATATCGGTTATTTCACTGTGAAGAACAGAGACTTTGTTATTCCAATAGAGAAGCAGGATTCAAACTGGCTATTGAATCCAGGTAGTGAGTACAATGCTGGAGATATAAGTGACTGGTTACAGCCAAACACTAATGAGCTGTATATTCTTGGCCTTTCGTTCCTATCTGATCGAAATATGGAAGTAAGAATATTCAATCCATCATCAGATCAGTTGTATGGATTGAAAAACCAAACTGATAATCCAGTGACTGTTGATATGTCTCCGTGGAGAGAGCCGAGGATAACGATGATTTCGTGGTTCCCAGCAAGTGGCGAATATGGTAAGGAGTTTACGCCAGCATTTAAGATTAAGAATCCAACTGAGTACAAGAACAAGGTGATGAAAATCATTGCAGGTCCTGGTTTCAGGTATCAGCTTAGACCTATAAATAAGCCAAGTGTGTTTGATACTGTTGATCTTGGTATAATAAGGTGAGGTGATGTGAATGGTTAATAATGTTGGACTTGGTGGTGCACTTCCGGAGATTACAAGTGAAACGTCTAATACACCAAAGCAGTTATATCGGAATACTGATAATAAGGTATTCTATCCAGATCTTATAGTCCTGACGAACCAGGATAGTTCAACGACTCAGATAGTTAAGCTTGTTGATGCGGATCTTACTGATACTAATGAGCATGATTACCAGGACGAGAGTTATCCAGTCTATGCAGTAGCTGTTGGTCCGCAGGATACGGTCATATTAGACAAGGATGATCTTCGTGGTCTATGTTTCAAGTATGGTATTGCTGGATATAATTCAACCAGTGTATCTGCTGGTTCTGGTGTTCTTGTGTATATCAACGGTGATGAAAGATGAAGCATACACATAAAACGGTAACTGCTACTGAACTCGAAACGAAGAGCGTTGATGTGACTGTGTCTGCTAGTGCCACGTCTGGTTCTTCATCAGCAGATAGTGATCTTGTCGGTGGAGAAATACTCGGTTACTATCCAACTGGTAATCAGGATCAACTTGTTGATAGTGTTGTTCTTAATGCAGACGGATCAGTTACTGTAACACTTGCGTCGGCAGCAACCGCTGATAATACATTTAAGGTAGTTGTTATAAAGCCATAAGTATGACAGTAAATGTGACTTTTGAAGTAGTAGATAAGAGTACTAATGATCCAGTATCAGGTGCTACTGTATCTGTAGATGGCAGTTCGTGTGTTACTGGTTCTGATGGTACTTGTTCAATTGAGTTAGAAGCACGGACGTACTACACGTTAACTGTTACTGCACCTGGATACGAGTCATATGAGGGTAGGATTTACTCTGGTGGGGGTGATAAATCATTTACTGTTCATCTCGAAAAAGAAGAGGAACAACCACCAGAACAACCACCAGAACAACCACCAGAACAACCACCAGAACAACCACCAACTGAACCTAAAAAGCCAAATTTGTTAATACTACTTGTGGCTATTATATCTGTTGTGATTATATTTTATCTATTAAGGAGGAGGTGATAGTATATGGAACCAGATTGTTCTGGGCTCGGGTTTACTGAAATTGAAGAGTGTAAAATCATTGATGATCCAAAATTTGGGAGAATAATACTTGCAACTGGTTGGACTCAATCTACTGGTTCTGATGGTGCATGGCCGTATGTTCCTCCTGAGGGGTGGCATTTCCATCCAGACTATCCAGAAGTTACTGATAGTGCAACTGGTACTCATGGTGGGTGTCCATCTTGTATAATGACAAAAATTACATTATACAAGCAATTGGAAGAATCTGAGCCACCAGTTGAATCCAAAAAACCAAGTACATTAATGGTAGCTGTTGCGGTTGTTTCTATTATAATAATACTGTATGTACTACTAAGAAAGAGGTGATATTATGGCTGGTCGTGCCACTTTTGATTTTTATAGTGTTGATAGTGTTGCTTATAAAGGAGAGGATGTTAAAGTAGCATATACTGTAGAAAACATTGGTGATCCTAGTTCTATATGGGTAGAGATAATAGTTGATGGTTCTCAGCTTATAAGGGATGTAAAGTATTTAAATAAATACGAAATAACTCAGGGTAGTGATTATTTCACTATGCCTGATCATGATGTTATAGTTGATTTTTACTGTTATCATTGGGATGGAAGTAAATGGGTATTGGATGAACATAAAACTAAAATAGTTATATTACAGGTAAACATGTCTAATGTTACTGTTATTGTTGCAGATAGTTCAACTGGTGGTGCTATAAGCGATGCTCGTGTGGAGCTTGGTTATGAGACAAGATATACAAATAGTAATGGTATAGCTACTTTCTATGTTGGTTATGGTACGTATAGTTTATTAGTATCTGCTGATGGTTATGCAATTTATGAGGAGGGTGTTAATGTAGATTCGGATGAGGAGACTTTCACTGTGTATCTTGATCCTACTTCGTGTGATCAGGTTATATATGTAAAGGATACGTATGGTGTACCTGTTGGTGGTGTAAGAGTAGATGTTGATAGTTATACTAAATATACTCTAAGCGATGGTAGAGTTGTGTTCCGACTTAAGCGTGCTCGGAGATATACTGTAACTGCTTCAAAGTCTGGATATGATTCTGCTTCAAAGAGCTTTACTGCATGTAGGGGCGATATAACTATTACTATTACTCCAAAGACTGGTAATATAAGAGTTACTTCTGAACCAGAAGGAGCTGATATATATATAGATGGATCATCTACTGGTTATACTACAAATGCTACGATAAATGATGTTCCAATTGGTGAACATACTGTATCTGTAAAATTAAACAACCAGATAAAATCAAAAGATGTAACTGTAGAAGAAAATGAAACTGTGGAGTGCCATTTTACATTTGAAATACCAGGAGAAGATCAGTTTTACATAACAAAAGAGTATACTGATTCTAAGGTTATAATATCTGGTGTAGATACTTTTGATGATCCAGAAACAGAAATTAAACTTTATAAAAAGTCATGGGGATCTGATGAGCATATTGCAACGGCATATTTAGATTCTAATCATAATTTTTCATTTACCATCGATAGACCAGATAAAAAATCAATAACGGTGTATGCTAAAGTTGAAAAGATTGGTTTTGATCGTGAATCAAATGAATTAGAAATAAAACCTGTATTATCAGAAGAACCAGAGTTTGACCTGATAAAGCTTATATCAGAGTTTCTTGGAATAGGTGAGTCATGGACAAAGGCACTTATTGTTCTTATTATTGTATTACTTTTACTTAATACTATAAAAGGATTATGGAGGTAAACTATGGAGAACCAGTTATTTATCGATAGATTAACACGTATTGATGAGTTGATACTAAGGGAAATTGATATTCAGCAAGACATTCTAAATACTATTAAAGGAACTGAACCAAAAACGAACGTATATGTTTCTTATCCTACAATTGGAAAGAAAGATATTCCGACTGGCACAACTAGAATAAACTTCGATACTGGAGATGTTTATCTTCCAGGTGATACTGTTCCATCAGAAATAACAAGTACAAGTGTGCATGAAAAATTAAGATCTATTTTTGTATATATAGAATCTACAATAAAGCTAATTGTTAAAAACCAGGATAAAATAGTTTATTCATCTGATGTTCCAGCTACAACTATCCAGCTAAGAAACATTATATTTGACAGAATAGAAGTACAAACATACAAACCAACGTTGTTCTGGTGTATAGCCTCCACTGATCCATCAGGAATCAACATAGACCTACCCGACTATTATGAAGGTAAACCATTTATCCAGAGAGGTACTTTAACAGCTAACGTGCCAGTTGAGATTGATATTCGATCTAATCTTGGTCGAAATGCAAGGTCTGGTTATCTCGGTAATTTGGGTGAACCTACCAGTCCTGGCAGAATAAGAGTATACGAGGATGATGGTACTGGATATTCATCTGATTATTATGTTATTCAAGAATATGATATTATACAATGGGAGAAAGCAGATCTAAGTAAGGTAAAGATATTATCTACAACTGATGGTACTTCTTATGAAATTCATGTGAGGTGATCTTTATGGTATCTTATATTCGTGGAAAGGTATATTCTGGTTCTCCAGTTAGTGTATGGGGGGAAGAAGAAACAATTGGACTACCTGAATTAGCAGTAAGAGTGCATGCTCCTCCTTTGTTATATCAAAGATCTGGCGATTTAATTTGGTTTGATGATTTCGAGTCTCCGGTTATTAAGTATTATGGAGCAGGAGAAGTATATAGAACAACTAAAACGGCAAGATTCGGATGCGGTTCATATTCGGTCAAGATGAAAACTGGTAGTACTAACGGAGACTTTGTGCACTTAATGTATAGTATATATGATTACGTTGCATCTAAGACGGGATTTGGCGTATCTGTTGCGTTAGCGGACGATTTGGATAATTTTAAGTTATACATTAAAATGATTATTAACAGGGGTGATCATGAGTATCGTGGTTTTATATATTATAATTATTCAGATAGAAAATTATATTATCTAAACGAAAATAATGAGTATGAGTCGTTTGGTATTACTTGGTTGGTACCTGATTATAAACATTTTACAACACTGAAGCTTGTTATAGATCCAGTTGCTGGTAAGTACGATAAGTTATTTTATGGTAGTGAAGTATATGATCTAAGTAATTACAATTTACGTGTTACTGAGACTGTTACTACTACACGTATAAGAGTGTATATGACATTAGAAACATTAGAAGATGCATCTAAAGAGTGTTATGTTGATAGTGTATTTGTGACAATTAACGAGAGGTGATATAATGGAAAGCAGTATGGTTGCTATACCTATAAAAAGAGATAGTAAGTTTAACGAGTCTATAACTGCTAATAACGATATTCTAAGCTCTGATATAACTCCATATACTGTCCCCTCCTACCTGAGAATCTACGCTACATTCGATACAGCAGGTGTCCTGACACTCAGGAGAACCAACGGCGGAACAACAATAAGCGAAAACCTAAATGCTGGAAACTCTCTTGTAGCAAACGCTGCTTACGTCTTTGACGTCATAACAGACGACGAAGAGACATATAATCTCCAGTACAGCGTAAATGCAACGCTTCTTAAATTAATAGTGCTTGAAATAGACAGGGGGATATAAATATGGAAGCACCACAAGGTTATGGAAGAAACACTTATGATTCCAGTGGCAACCTGAAAACTGTAATTTCCGACTCCGATATTCAAGTTCCTACCGATGCTCGCAATCACTGGTACGAAGCTGTAACTCTCTTATCTTCAGCAGCCAGGACCTCAAGCGGAACAGGAGACGATGTTGATGTCGGGAGATTCATAGCAGGAGTAATATGCATAGATGTAACGGCAGTATCTGGCACATCTCCATCTCTTGATGTAATAATAGAAGGAAAAGACGAGGTCTCAGGGAAATACAAGACTATCCACTCAGAAACCGGAATCACTGCCACTGGAACATACTGGAAAACTATCACGTTAAGCACTGATCCTCCGCTTGCCTTCAAATACATTCGAGCTCGTTGGACAATCTCCGGAACCGATCCAAGCTTCACATTCAGCGTTTCAATGTCTGCCAAGGCGTGATAACTATGGGAATCGCAAGACCTCTCACTTCGCCACCGCATAAGATTGGCGGGTTATTCTTCAACGGCAGGGATGCGTATGTGGATTGCGGGAATGATGAGAGTTTGGATATTACTGATGAGATTACGATAGAAGTATGGTTGAACCCACAAGAAATCCCCTTAAATGCTGCTTATGGTTTCGTAGGGCATGAAGATTACAAAAACTGGATGTTATATTGTTGGGTGGATGACATTTATTTCAGATATATTAACACTACTGAAGATACTCAATTCCCTCACCTTCCTAACAAGCTAACCACTGGCTGGCAGCATATAGTTGCAGTCTGGACAGACTCAGATAAGACCGTTCGGGTTTATATAGATGGAGTCTATGAAGGCAGTGATACAGGTACAGGCTCAATCAAATCTACAGATTTTACTCGCATCTTAATTGGAGCAGTTAACCCAACGGAAAGACTTTTCAACGGCCTCATCTCCTCCGTCCGCATCTACAACCGAGCCTTAAGCGAAGAGGAAATCCAGCTCCTCTATGCAAATCCAGACTATCCTCTAACCGACGGACTTGTCCTCTGGCTCCCGATGAACGAGCACTCTGGAAATACTGTGTATGATCTGTCAGGCTATGGAAATCATGGTACAATATATAATGCTGAATGGGCTGTTAGAGCTGTTGAGCATCCACTTCATGCTGTATAGGAGGTGATAATGTGGCAACTGTATTACCATCCGGAAGAGAAGTTGAGATTGAAAAGAACATTGATTACATGACCGTGAGCTGGTTTGAGAAGGATATACCGCATCAGATTGTCCTGCCTGCAACGCTCACGGAAGAGGAGATTGACGAAGAGCTTGATAAGTATCTATACGGCTATGATGATCCTGAGAGCGGTGAGCATGTGCCAGGATATTTTGATGTGTATGGAGGTGATCGGTAATGGCGGGTGAACTAAAAACAAAGCAGATAAAGAAGCAAATAAAACTAAAAAAATATGAAAAAACAGAGATTCAGCCTGACATAAAAGATCTTGAAGTGTATCAGGATGGTGCAGATCTTGTGGTTATTCCGCATACTGACTATCCTGTCAGGATTTTTATCGACCGGGTGTTTATCGGAAAAGCATCCGGTGAGATCAGAGTGAATCTCGAAAAGAATCCTCATCTCAGACTGCTGATGGAAACAGAGAAGCAGGTGGAGGTAGTTGCTGAGTGAGTAGTTCTGCTGGTAGTGATGGTACAGTATGGCAAATTGAAATATAGAATAGACAGAGGGATATAATGGATGACCTGCTGAAATTGTGGGCGATCCTATATCCGAATGCTATGACGATTGTATTGATCCTTACATGGTTAGCGGCTTATTCTTCTCCTTCAAAAACTGTTGAGGTTGGAATAAATTGGTACAAAGAGGCTAATGTTGAAGCTGTTGTTTTATTGGTATCCACGATCTTATCAATAATAGGAACAAAAAGAATAATAGAATCTATGAGGTGATCTAATGGATGGCTATTCAATCGGAGCAACTATCGGAATACTCTCTCTATTTACGATTTACATTAGAATACTATTGGGAAACCTATCGTGTTCAATAGAAAAACTATCAAGGAAGCTCGATAAAACCACACAGAACATGAACCAACTTCGATTAGAAACTGTAAATAACATCAACTCACTATCAGAACGAATAGTCAGAATTGAAACAATACTAAACGGGAGGAAGTAATGACTAAAGAAACAAAAGATCTACTACTAATTTCATTCATTGTATCAGTAATGACCTTTATAACTACTTTCATAGTTAGATATATATCGTCACGGGTGATCGAAGAATGACTGTCCCAATCGACCAACTAATAACAACCGCTATATCAGTAGCTATGGGTTCTATAATAGCAACTCTAATCATCTGGTATATATCAACCTATATGCTAAAACGAACATTGACCAATACAATTGCATACCTTCGTGATCCAATCAAGAACCACTTAACAACCATACTTACTGACAAAGAAACACGAGATGTCCTACTACGGATAGCTCAGCATATACTATCTGATGAAAAGATCCAATCATACATAAAAGGTGATAAAGAATGAATATCCAATTTCCAAATTGGAGAGATATGGGATTTGATCTAATTGACATTGGTACTAACATAATCCAACCATTAATCAAGCCTAACCATTATCAGATACTAAAATCAATAGTTAGCGATATAAAACTTGCTACACATGAAAAAATTGATACAGTGCTAATAGCTGGTGATCAGCTAAAGTCACTAACAGAAGATATAAACATAAAATCATGGTTGTGGGATAGTAAATTTTATACATTTAGTCTTGACGACTGGAAAAAAGTAGTTACAAATGACTTTACCGATAGGCTTAAATATCTGGCAGAAACGTTTGACTGTGAGGACTTCGCTAAGTTATTCTCATCAGTTATGAACGTGGTATTTGGTGTTAATGCTTGTGGTATTGCTTTAGGGGCTACAATACGAAAAGACACCGATGAACTTGGATATCATGCGTATAATGCAATACCATTAGATAATACTTTATACATATTCGAACCACAAGGAAATATATTCAAAGAGGCATCAAAAGAAACAGATATGGAATGGGCTATTTATCGTACTGATCTAATAATTTACGGATAAAGGAGGTGATAATATTCCAGTAGATATAATAACTATGGTAGCAACTGCATTAACTTTCTTGATTGGCTATGGCGGTGCAACGGTGTATTACAGAAAAGCAAAGACGATACTAAAAGAATTCAGTGATGTAATACTTGGAATTTCTGATCTTCTCAACGAGCTAAACGAAACAATCAGTGACGACGAGGTCACTCCAGAAGAAATACGTAGCGTTATCGACAAATCAAAGTACCTAATCGAACAATACCACGAATTTATCAATACAATCAGGGGGCAGTGATATGGACATCAAGTCAATGACAACCAAGCCAGGTACTATTGATATTGAAAATGCACTTTGGATAGCAGAGCAAGCAAAGGGGTACTGGGTACCCCTTTGCAAAGAATATCCAAACCTATATGGCATAACATGCGAAGACATAGATGAGTTTATCGATGCTTATATAGAAACACACGAAGATATCGAGCTTTATGTATCTGAACGTGGTCTTGAGCATCGTGTAATTGACAAAATAGAAGAGCGGGAATACCTAATCCAGTATCTAAAACATGTTAAGTGCCTTGATCGTATTGAAGTATATAGAGCCTGTAGAGCAATTGGCAAGCGTCTACGTAGTGAGCTAAAATTAAGCCTTGATTCTCCTCTTAATATGTACTTAACATCTCCACGTGGTGGATATGAAACTTTATCTATCTTTGCGTACGCCAATGATTTGATGAAAAGAAACATACCAGTAGATCTTCGGATAGTAAACGATAAACTGTATGGTAAAACTATATACGATCTAGAATTAGATACATCGTTTGATATATCAGTATGTAACATAATAATAGTTGATGATATAATAGCTTCTGGTCAACAATTCTGTGAGGCTATAG